>JBOGIC010000507.1:0-5467 GCA_050744985.1 Acidimicrobiales bacterium | reverse complement strand
CCGAACGGGCCTTCACCAGCACGTAGTAGGCGAGCAACGACGAGTCGGGCAGGATCACGCGCTCGACCGACGAGTGCGAGATGTCCCGCTCGTGCCAGAGGGCCACGTTCTCGAGACCGGCCCCGAGGTTGCCGCGCAGCACGCGCGCCAACCCGGCCAGGCGCTCGCTCGTGATCGGGTTGCGCTTGTGAGGCATGGCCGAGCTGCCCGTCTGGCCGGACCGGAACGGCTCCTGCACCTCGCCCACCTCCGTGCGCTGGAGATGGCGCACCTCGGTGGCGATCTGCTCGACCGTGGCGCCGGCGGTGGCGCACGCCCACAGGTATTCGGCGTGGCGGTCGCGGGCGATGACCTGGGTGGCCGGGACGGGCCGCAACCCGAGCGCGGCGCACACCTCGCGCTCGACAACCGGGTCGACGTTCGAGTACGTGCCGACCGCGCCCGACAGCTTGCCGACGGCGACCGCCGCGCGCGCGGCGCGAAGCCGGGCCCGGTCGCGGTCGGCCTGCAGCGCCCAGTTCGCCACCTTGACCCCGAACGTCGTCGGCTCGGCGTGCATGCCGTGCGTGCGACCGGCCATCGGTGTGTCGCGGTACTCCAGCGCCTTGTTCTTCAGGCTGGTGATGAGCCGCGACGATGCGGCGATCAGGAGGTCGGCGGCCCGGGTCAACGTCGCGCTCAGCGCCGTGTCGACCACGTCGCTGGACGTGAGGCCGTAGTGCAACCACCCGGCCGCCGGTCCGCCGATGCGGGCCTGCACGACGTCGACAAAGGCAGCCACGTCGTGGTCGGTCACGGCTTCGCGCTCGTTGACGGCGGCGACGAACGCCGCATCCACGACCGGCGCATGCACCCGCACGGCCTTGGCGTCGTCCTCCGGCACCACGCCCAGCGCCGCCCACGCCTCCGTGGCCAGCACCTCGATCTCGAGCCATGTCGCCAGCCGGGCCTCGTCGGTGAACAACGCCGCCATCTCCGGCAGCGAGTAGCGGGGGATCATGCTCGGCGCCCGTCCCGTTCTTGTAAGGGAAACCCACCGATTCGGGGGTTTTGGCTTACAAGAACGCTGAGGGGGGGCGCCGTCATGGGTTCGCCCGGCGCTCGTCGAGCCGCTTGGCCAGGTCTTCGTCGGTGATGGCCAGCATCTGGACGACCAGCAGGGCGGCGTTCATGGCCCCGTCGATGGCGACGGTGGCGACGGGCACGCCGCGCGGCATCTGCACTGTCGCGTAGAGCGCGTCGACGCCGTTGAGCGCCCCGCCCGACAGCGGCACGCCCACGACCGGCAGGGTGGTGTTGGCCGCTACGGCCCCCGCCAGGTGGGCCGCCATCCCCGCCCCGCAGATGAACGCGGCGTAGCCGTTCTCACGGGCGGTCCGTGCCAGGTCGGCCACCGCCGCCGGCGTGCGGTGGGCGGACAGCAGGCGCACGTCGGCCTCGATGCCGAACTCCTCCAGGGTGGCGGCGGCCGGCGCCATCTTCTCCTTGTCACTGGCCGAGCCCATCAGTACGGCGACCTTGGATGTCATAGCCCGCAATTCTCGGCGATGTCGTGGCGGTGGTGCATCCCGGGCCAGGAGATGGTCGCGACCGCTTCGTAAGCCAGCTTCCGCGCGGTCGCCAGGTCCTGGCCCAGGGCCGTGACGTCGAGCACCCGGCCACCGGCCGTGACCAGGCGGCCGTGGGCGTCGAGCCCAAGACCCGCGCTCATGACCAGCACGTCCGGGTGCCGCTCGACGTCCAGGCCGCGGACTACGCCACCGGTCTCCGGCGCGGTCGGGTAGCCGGGCGAGGCGAGCACGACCGTGACAGCGGCCCGCGGGTCGAAGGTCGGGTCCGAACGCAGGTCGCTGGCCGCCGCCTCGGCCAGGAACTCGGCGAGATCGCCGCGGAATCGGGGCAGCACCACCTGCGCCTCGGGGTCGCCGAAGCGCACGTTGTACTCGAGCACCTTCGGTCCGTCGGCGGTCAGCATCAGCCCGGCGTAGAGCACACCTCGGTAGTCGATGCCCCGCGCCCGCAGCGCCGCCAGCGTGGGCTCGACCGCCCGCTCGAGCACCATCTCGACGACGTCCGGGCCGGCCTCGGGTACGGGCGAGTACGCGCCCATGCCGCCCGTGTTGGGGCCTCCGTCGCCGTCCTCCAGCCGCTTGTAGTCGCGCGCCGGCGCCAGCGGCACGGCCCGGCGGCCGTCGCAGACGCACAGCACCGACAGCTCCGGCCCGGACAGGCCCTCCTCGATCACGACCGTCCGACCGGCCGCGCCGAAGCTGCGCCCCGCCAGTTTCTCGCCCACGTCGGCGATCGCCTCGTCGAGGGAGTCGGTGACGAGTACGCCCTTGCCGGCAGCCAGCCCGTCCGTCTTGACGACGTACGGCGGCGCCAGGCGGCGCAGGTACTCGGCGGCGGGCTCCGGGTCGCGGAAGGCGCCGTGCCGGGCCGTGGGCACGCCCGCGTCGACCAGCACGTCCTTCATCCACCGCTTCGACGCCTCGAGCCGGGCCCCGTCGGCCCCGGGCCCGAACACGAGCCGGCCCGCCGCCCGGAGCCGGTCGGCGAACCCGTCGACGAGTGGGGCCTCCGGACCTATGACGTACAGGTCGGCGTCGATCTGCTCAGGAGGCTCCGGCGTCGAGTTGGCAATGCCCGGGTTGCCCGGGGTGACGACCACGTCGTGGCCGGCCCGGCCCATGACCAGGGCGAGGGCGTGCTCACGCCCCCCGCCCCCGACGACGCAGACCCGCACGGGCTAGATCACGAGGACGCCGGGACCTACCTCCCAGTCGTCCTCGTCCTCGTCATCGTCGTCGTCGTCGACACCGGAGTCACGGCTCACCGGCACCATCGGGGTGGCGACGAACTGCTCGCGCCCCGGCCCAACACCGACCAGGGTGATGGGCGCGCCGCTCTGCTCGGCGAGGAACTCGATGTACTGCTGGGCGGCCGGCGGCAGGTCGTTCCATTCCGTCGCGCCGGTCAGGTCGGTGTTCCACCCCGGCACCTCCTCGTAGACGGGCGCGACCTTGTGCAGCACCGACTGGTGGTACGGCACGTGGTCGTAGCGCTCGCCCTCGGCCTCGTAGGCGACGCACACCCGGATGGGGTCGAAGGTGTCGAGCACGTCGAGCTTGGTGAGGGCGATCTCGGTGATCGAGTTCAGCCGGCCGGCCTGGCGCACCATGACGGCGTCGAACCAGCCGGGGCGGCGGCGGCGGCCCGTCACGGTGCCGTACTCCTGGCCCCGGTCGACCAGCTCGTCGGCGACCGCGCCGCCGAGCTCGGTCGGGAACGGGCCGGAGCCCACCCGCGTGACGTACGCCTTGGCCACGCCGATGACCCGGTCGATGTGCCCGGGCCCGACGCCCGCACCGACGCAGGCGCCACCGGCCACCGGGTTGGACGAGGTGACGAACGGATACGTGCCGTGGTCGAGGTCGAGGAACGTCGCCTGGGCCCCCTCGAACAGCACGTTCGCCCCGGCGGCGAGGGCGTCGTGCACCAGCCCCACCGTGTCGGCGATCATCGGTTCGAGGCGGGGCGCCAGCTCGCCCAGGTAGCGGTCGGCGATCTCGTCGGCGGACAGTGCCAGGCGGTTGTACACCTTGGCCAGGATGAGGTTCTTCTCCTTCAGGGCGACGTCGAGCTTCTCCCGGAAGATCTTCGGGTCGAGCAGGTCCTGCACGCGGAGCCCGACCCGCGCCGCCTTGTCGGCGTAGGCAGGGCCGATGCCACGCTTGGTCGTGCCGAGGGAGTTCTTGCCGAGGTAACGCTCGGTGAGGCGATCCAGCTCGGTGTGGTACGGCATGATCAGGTGGGCGTTGCCGCTGACCCGCAGCCGGCTGACGTCGACGCCTCGGCCGGCGAGCATGTCGACCTCGTCGACGAGGACACCGGGGTCGATGACCACGCCGTTGCCGATGACGGGCGTGACCCACGGGTAGAGCACGCCGCTCGGGACGAGCTGGAGGGCGAACTTCTCGCCGCCGACGACGATGGTGTGCCCGGCGTTGTGGCCGCCCTGGTAGCGCACCACCACTTGCATCTCCCGGGCCAGGAGATCGGTGAGCTTCCCCTTGCCCTCGTCGCCCCATTGGGTGCCCACGACAACCGTTCCGGGCACGCGCGACTCCTCGAAAAGCGACCTACGGCGGTCCGATGAGTGTACCTCAGGCCCCCGGTGGCCCGGCGATTTTCCCCCTCAAGTTCCTTCCACGGGCCGCCGAAGAAAACCCTGACGTGCGGTCCCCGCCCTTCAACCGCACGGTCGGAGCGAACACGGGGCCGAAGGCTGGCAACAGGGGGTGTACCGCCCGCCCACACCCTCTCATTCGGCCCCGTCGCTCCTTCTTCGCACCTCGATGATCCGTTCCGTGAGGAACGCCCGCTCGACATCGTTCGCCGTGAGCTCGATCGCCCGCCGGTAGGCCGTCTCGGCATCGCCCCACCGCCCCAGCCGGCGCAGCAGGTCCGCTCGGGTGGCGTGGAGGTGGTGGTAGCCGTCGAGGACGCTCCCCGCCGCCAGGTCGTCGGCGATGGCGAGCCCGGCTGCCGGTCCTTCGGCCATCGCGACCGCGACCGCCCGATTGAGCTCCACGACCGGGGATCCGGTCATGACGGCCAGCGACACGTAGTGCTCGGCGATCCGGGCCCAGTCGGTGGCCGCCGCGTCGAGCGTCCGGGCGTGCTCCCACGCGATCGCCGCCTGCAGCGCGTACGGCCCGGGCGGACCGCGCCGTAACGCGGCGGCCAGGGCGGTCTCGCCCTCGGCGATGCGGTCGCGGTCCCACCGGCGGCGGTCCTGGTCGGCCAGCAGCACGATCCGCCCGGTGGCGTCGATGCGCGTGGGCCGGCGGGCGTCGACCAGCAGCAGCAGGGCCAGGAGTCCCCACGTCTCGCCGGAAGCGGGCAGGAGCCGCACGAGCAGGCGGGCGAGGCGGATGGCCTCGTCGCACAGCTCCTCCCGCACCAATCGCTCCCCGCCCGCCGCGGCATAGCCCTCGTTGAAGACGAGGTAGACGACGGCCAGCACGGCCGCCAGCCGGTCCGGCAGGGCGTCGTCGGACGGTACGGCGAAGGGGATGTTGGCCAGGCGGATCTTGCGCTTGGCGCGCACCAGCCGTTGCGCCAGCGTCGCCTCGGGCACGAGGAACGCCCGCGCGATCTCTTTGGTGCTGAGCCCGCACAACGTGCGCAGGATCAGCGGCACCTGGACGTCGGTCGCCAGCGCCGGGTGGCAACAGGTGAAGATCAATCGCAGCTGGTCGTCGGCGAGCATGCCTCCGTCCTCCTGGGGGGTCGTCGCCGTCGGCTCGCTCGCGATCACGGCCAGCTTCCCCGCCAGGGTCGCCTGCCGGCGGAGGCGATCGAGGGCCTTGCGGCGGGCCGTGACGAGCAGCCACGCCCCGGGACGGTCGGGAACGCCGCCGGCGGGCCACTGCTCGAGGGCGGCGACCACCGCGTCCTGCAG
>JBOGIC010000506.1:0-2273 GCA_050744985.1 Acidimicrobiales bacterium | reverse complement strand
GCTCGATCCCAGCATGGGACTGCGGCAGTTCGAGCAACGGCTGGAACGCCTGGTCGAGGGCGTGTTCGCCAAAACCCTTCGCAGCGGGCTGGAGCCGGTGGAGATCGCGCGCCGGCTGGCGCGCGAGATGGACCTGCACCGGGCCATGGGCGTCAACGGCATGATCGCGCCCAATCACTTCCAGGTGGCCATCAGCCCGTCGGACCTGAAGAACTTCGAGTCCTACGCGCAGGCCCTGAACCGGGAGCTGGCCGAGGCCGTGCGCGAGCACGGGCGGGACGAGGGTTACGGGTTCGTCGGGCCCGTCCACGTCGAGTTGACACCCGACGAGTCGCTCGGCGCCGGCGAGTTCCTGGTGGCGAGCCAGATGCTGGAGGCGCCGGGCGGCGCGGCGGTCGGGAGCCTGCTCATGGGCGACGGCCGGCGGGTGCCCGTGGGCGAGGACCCCGTCACCCTGGGCCGGCTGCCCGAGTGCGACGTGGTGCTGTCGGACCCCAACGTCAGCCGGCGGCACGCGGAGGTAAGAAGGAGAGGCAACGACTTCGTCGTGGTCGACCTCGGCTCGACCAACGGCACCCGCGTCAACGGCGCCGGCGTGAAGGAGCGCCGCCTCAACGACGGTGACGAGATCACGGTGGGGAGCACGCGGATCCGCTTCGAGGCGTCCTGAGCCAGCCGTATGCCCGAGCCGCTCCTGACCATCCTCAAGTTCTGCTTCCTGGCCATCCTGTACCTCTTCTTCATCCGGGTGCTGCGGGCCGTGTGGGCCGAGGTGAAGGGCCCGGCGCCCGCCCCGGTCGCGACCCCCGCCGCCCGACCCACACGGGCAACCATCGGCGGTCATCACAGCAGCAAGCCGCCGGGACGGCTGAAGGTGGTCGAGCCCATCGAGCGCCGGGGCCGCACCTACGAGCTGGCCGACGAGCTCACCGTCGGCCGCGCCGGTGGTTGCCAGGTGGCCCTCGAGGGGGACAGCTACGT
The DNA here is from genome assembly GCA_050744985.1 of Acidimicrobiales bacterium. Taxonomy (GTDB): domain Bacteria; phylum Actinomycetota; class Acidimicrobiia; order Acidimicrobiales; family AC-14; genus JBOGIC01. Next base: position 1,292 of record JBOGIC010000506.1, on the reverse strand, counting down.
GTCGCAGCTGCACGCCCGTGTGTTCCGCCGGGAGGGTCAGTTCTACGTTGAAGACCTGGGCTCCACCAATGGCACGTACGTGAACCGCAAGAAGGTGACAGCGCCGATCGCCATCCGCAAGGGTGACCGCCTGCAGATCGGCAAGACCGTCATGGAGCTGTCGTGACCGTCCTGAGGGGCGCGGCCGCCACCGACGTCGGGCGGGTCCGCCAGATCAACGAGGACCGCTTCCTGGTGGACGAGGAGTTGTTCGCCGTGGCCGACGGCGTGGGTGGCCACCAGGCGGGTGAGGTGGCGTCGGCGACGTCGGTCGACGCGCTCCGCGACAACTTCACCGAGCGCACGACCGCCGGCCTGGTGGCCGCCATCCAGGAGGCCAACCGGGCCGTGTGGCGCCTGGCCCAGGAGCGCTCCGAACGCCGCGGCATGGGCACGACGCTCACCGCCATCGCGCTGGTGGACGACGGCGACGAGGAGGAGCTGGCCGTCGCCAACGTCGGGGACTCCCGGGTCTACCTGTTCCAGCAGGGCGACCTCGTGCAGGTCACCGAGGACCACAGCCTGGTCGAGGAGCTGGTGCGGGGCGGCCAGCTGACGCCGGAAGAGGCGCAGGTGCACCCGCAGCGCTCGATTATCACGCGGGCGCTCGGAATGGAGCCCGAGATCGAGGTCGACGCCTGGAACCTCATCCCCTACGCCGGTGACCGCCTGCTGCTGTGCAGCGACGGGCTCACCAACGAGCTCAGCGTCGACCGCATCGCCGCCGTGCTGCGCCAGCTGGCCGATCCCCAGGAGGCGGCCAGCGAGCTGGTGCGCCAGGCGCGGGCTCACGGCGGCAACGACAACATCACCGTCGTGGTCGTCGACATCGCCGACGACGGGGGCCGCGCCGAGCGGGCGTCGCTGGCGCTCGCCGGCGAAGCTCCTCCGCCTCGGGGCGCAGGCGTGGCGTGGACCCAGCCACCACCCTCCGACCCGGACGGCGACGGCACCGGCCGAGCTTCCACCGCCACGGCCACGAAGGCGCGACCAATCAGCACCGCGCCCGACAAGCGCCGCACCCGCGAACGAGGCCCGCGCAAGCTCACGTGGCGCGTGCTGGTGTTCGTCACCCTCCTGCTGGTCGTGCTGGGCGTCGTGGCCGCCGCCCTCAACTGGTATGCCCGCAGCCAGTACTACGTCGGTGTCGCGCCCGACAACGTCGTGACGATCTACCGGGGCTCCCCGGGCGGCTTTCTCTGGATCGAACCGGAGGAGGTACGGCGGACGACCATCCGCCTCGACGACGTGCA
>JBOGIC010000505.1:0-6796 GCA_050744985.1 Acidimicrobiales bacterium | reverse complement strand
GCCTCAGCCACCGAAACGGTGGCTGAGGCTTACAAGAACGGGGGGGGTAGGAGGCCGGTTACGCCGGGGGCGCCGCCGCCGCCGTCGTGGACGGGCGGTCGCCGTTGCTGCCGGCGGGCACGATGATCGTGGTGGGGTCGACGGCCTGCAGCTTCGCGACGCTCACCATGATCTCGTCGAGGGCGTCGCCCTCGAGGCTCTCGATCTCCATGAGCGTCTGGGCCAGGCGATCGAGCAGCTGCCGGTTGGCCTCGAGCGCCTTGACCGACCGCTCGTGGGCGAAGTCCAAGATGGCCTGCACTTCGGAGTCGAGGTCGGACGCGATGCGCTCCGAATATCCGACGCCCCACTCGCCGCCGTAGCCGGGCGTGAACGGCTTGACGATGTAGGCCCCCAGGCGGTCGCTCATGCCGAAGTCGGCGACCATGCGCCGGGCCAGGCTCACGGCGTGCTCGAGGTCGGCGGTCGCACCCGACGAGACCTCACCGGTGACCAGCTCCTCGGAGGCGCGACCGCCGAGCATGGCGGCGATGCGGTCGAGCAACTGCGAGCGGGTGACGGCGACCTGGTCGCCTTCGGGCACCAGCCACGTGAAGCCGCCGGCGTGGCCGCGGGCCACGATCGACAGCTTGCCCACCTTGTCCGCGCCGGGTAGGGCGGTCGAGGTCACGGCGTGGCCGGCCTCGTGGTACGCGATGCGGTGGCGGTCCTGGGGCGACAGGATGCGGCTGCGCTTCTCCGGCCCGGCCACCACGCGCTCGATGGCCTCGAACATGTTGCGGTTCTCGACCTGCGTCGAGCCGCGCCGGGCCGCCAGCAGCGCCCCCTCGTTGACCACGTTGGCCAGGTCGGCGCCGGTGAAGCCCACTGTCCGCTTGGCCACCGCCGCCATGTCGACGTCGGGCGCCAGCGGCTTCCCGCGAGCGTGGATCTTGAGGATCGCCTCGCGGCCCCGCACGTCCGGGCGCTCGATCGACACCCGGCGGTCGAACCGCCCCGGCCGCAGGAGGGCGGTGTCGAGGATGTCGGGGCGGTTGGTGGCCGCCAGCACGACCACGCCGGAGCCCGACTCGAAGCCGTCCATCTCCACGAGGAGCTGGTTGAGGGTCGCCTCCCTCTCGTCCTGACCGCCGGCGGCCACTGCCGTCCGGCCGCGGCCGACGGCGTCGAGCTCGTCGATGAAGCAGATGCACGGCGCGGCCTGGGCAGCGACGGCGAAGAAGTCGCGGATACGGGCGGCGCCGACCCCGACGAAGATCTCGACGAAGTCCGAACCCGACATCGAGAAGAACGGCACGTTCGCCTCGCCGGCCAGGGCCCGGGCCAGCAGCGTCTTGCCGCAGCCGGGCGGGCCGGTGAGCAGGATGCCCTTGGGCACCGAGGCGCCCATGGCCAGGAACTTGTCGGGACTGCCCAAGTAGTCGCGGACCTCCGCCAGCTCCTCGATGGCCTCGTCCACCCCCGCCACGTCGCTGAAGGTGATCTTGGACTCACCGGTCGCCACCCGCCGGGCTTTGGAGCGCCCGAAGGCGCCCACATCCGCTCCTATGCCACCTCGCGCGAACACAAGGAAGAGGATGAACAGACCGTCCAGGATGATCAGGCTGGGCAACACGATCAGCACCGGCGTGATGACGTTCTTGAACGGCTGCTGCTTGACCTTGTAGGCCACGCCGGCGTCTTCGAGGGCCGACGTCAGCCGGGAGTAGATGGTCTCCCGGGCGCCGATGGCGACCCAGTACTGGCCGCGGTCGTAGGTGCCGATGATGCGGCGGTCGGGCTCGAGGATGGTGGCCGACTGCACCCGGCCCTGGCGCAGCAGGGTGATGTACTGGTCGATGCGCAATTGGCGCCCGTCACTGTGCGGGTTCGACCAGTACAGCAACAGCGCGTAGAACAGGCACAGGACCGGCAGGGCGATGATGCACAGGATCAGGCCGCGCTTGCGCATCTTCGTCGAGCGGTCCTGCTCGCCGGCGGGCGAGGGCGGCTTGTCGTCGCCCTTCTTGTTCTTCTTCTTGGGCTTGTCCGCCTTGGGCGGGCGCTGGCGGGACATATTGGCCATGAAACGAGTCCTCCTGCGACGTGTCTTCCGGTGCGGCCGCCCTGGAAGCGTGAGAGCGGGCCCGGCCCGGCCGATTCCTACCCGGCTGGGCCCGCTCTGGATGCGTATGACTACTTCTTGACCTTGACGCCCGTCGACGTCTTGGGTCGTGCGGAGGTCGGGGCGCCACCCGCGCTGCGGCGGGAGAAGAACACCACGACCATGAGGATGACGCCGACGAGCAGCAGGCCGATCGCGGCGGCGAACAGGTACTTGGCCGTCTTCGAGACGCCGCCGCCGCCGATGGGCTCGAACTGGGCCACGGCGACGAAGATGTCCTGGACGCCACCGCCGATTCCCTCACCGGCGGCGACCGGGTCGACCGGGTTGATCTGGCCGTCCTCGCCCCGGGACAGCCGGGTGTCGTCCCAGGCGAAGATGGCGTACTCGTTCTCCGAGGCGAGGCTCGGCGGCGAGTTCTGGTCGAAGTTCTGGCCCCAGACACCGAAGCGGCGGTCGATCGACTGGTCGGTCACCCGGATGTTCTTGGCGAACGTCTCACCGTTGTCGGTCGAGTACGTGTAGTACACGTCGTTGGCGCGGATGCCGACGTCGTCGCGGGTGTCCCACCAGACCACGTCGACCCGGCCGTTGGGCGCGATGACGACGTTGGGCAGGTAGTTGCCCTGGAGCTGGGCGGGGTCACTGTCGGCCAGGCGCTTGGGCGGCGACCACGTGGCGTTCGCGTCGGTCGACTTCGAGTAGGTGGTGTCGGCGTACGAGTTGAGGGCCGGGTTCTGCGAGCCCTCCCACACCATGTGCAGCGTGCCGTTCGACCCGCCCTCCGGGCTCCACGCCAGGCGCGGGTTCTGCCGGTTGTTGTACTGGAAGGGCTGCACCAGCGTCGTCGTCCACGTCTTGGCCCGGTCGGTCGACTTGGAGACGACGAGACCGGACGGTGCCGACGGCGTGATGTTGGCGCTGGCCGTCATCCATGCGATGTAGACGTTGCCCTGGTTGTCGACGGCGAGCCCCTCACCGTTGCCGGTGGCCCCGAAGTTCTTCGACTGGCTGGGCGTGGCGCCGAGGCTGCCCTCGGCGGCCAGCGTGGTCGTGGTGCCGAGAATGGTCGTGCGGGCCGAGATCGCCTGGTCGGTGACCGACTTCTCGTCGAACAGCGTGCCTCGGGCGCTGACCGCCGGGCCGAAGGTCTTGCCCCCGTCGGTGGAGGTGATGACCGTCGGCTCCTGGGGCCGGGCGTTGGGCGAGGTGAGGTTCGGGAACCCCTGCCGGAAGCCGACATAGACGATGTCGGATCCCGCGCTCTTGGAGTCGACGACGAGGCCGATCACCGGCCGGTTGTTCACCTGCGTGTCGCCCTGCGTCGGGCGGGCGTCGGCGGCGACCGTGGCGGTCCAGGTCTCGCCGAGGTCGGTGGACTTGGCGACGACGACGCTCGTCTTGTTGCGCTCGGGCGACTCCCAGCCGTGGGTCGCCAGGTAGATGCTGTTGTCCCGGCCGAACGCGAGCGGCGCGGTGAAGATGTTGGAGTTGTTGGCCAGGCAGAACGGGTACGACGGCAGGTTGATGTTGGGCGCGACGATCTTCCAGGTCTGGCCCGCGTCGGTGGAGCGGATCACCCCGCAGGCCCGGCTGCGCTGCTCGATGAACCCGCCGAAGATCACCTTCGGGTTGTCCGGGTTGACGACCAGGTAGGGCGCGCCGTAGGTACGCCCGGGGCTCAGGTCTTCCTTGGTGGCGTTGACCGGTTTGGTCAGCACCGGCGCACTGGACTGCGCGCTGGCCATCGTCTGGCCGATCACGACCACGACGATGCCCGCGAGCGCGAGACGCGCAACGCTACGAACCTTCATACATCTCCCCCTCAAACGTCACAAGACTTGGGCTCCAAGCTAGGACCGACAGGTAGTAAGTCTCAATAGGTGCTGCACGCACCTATCGCGACTTCGGTCAAAGGCGGCCGCCTTGGTGGATTCGTCAGCTGGATTCGTCCGGTGGATTCGTCTAGGGCTGGTAGCGGTCGGCGCACCCCTGAGCGATGGGATTCTGGCCCGGGAAGGCCCCGTCGCCGGCGACGACCAACACGGTGCCGTCCCCGAGCAGCGCCGCCGCCTGCTCGCTCCTCGGGCACGCCATGTTCCCCGCCGAGCGCCACTCCCGAGAGTTCGGGTCGTAGACCTCGGCAGACTGCAAGGAGCGGCGCTGGCCCCGTTGGGCCGATTCGCCGCCCGCCACGAGCACCCGGCCGTCGGGCAACAACGTCGCCGTCTCGCCGGTGCGGGTGGAACCGAGCGGGCCGACATTCGTCCAACTGCCGGACCGCGAGTCGTAGATCTCGGCCGAGCCCAGGGAGACGTCGGCATTGGGCCCGCCGGCGCCGCCGATGACCAGCACCGACGACTTATCCGACAGCAGCACGGCGGCGGCGTTGGTGCGGGCCTCACCCAGGTTGGTGGAGCTGACGAACCCGTCGGCGGCGGGGTCGTAGACCTCGGTGGACTCGAGGGCGGCGACCTTGCCGCCCGAGTCGGGCCCCTGGCCCCCGGCGACGAGCACCTTGCCGTCGGGCAGGGCGGTGGCGGTGTGCTCGAAGCGGGCTGTGCGCAGCGGCGCCGTCGCCTTCCACGTGCCCGTCTTCGGGTCGTAGATCTCGGCGGAGGCGTCGGGGCGGATGGTCTGGCCGCCGCTGGCGCCCGACGGCCCACGCGACGTGCCGCCGGCGACGAGCACCCGCCCGTCGGGCAGGGCGGTGAGGGAGTGGCCGATGCGGCCGAGGCTCATGGGCGCCGTCTCGGCCCACGTGCCCGTGGTGGGGTTGTAGATCTCCGCGCTCGCCATGGGCTCGCCGTCGGCGTCACGGCCGCCGGTGACCAGCACCCGGCCGTCGTTGAGGAGGACGGCCTGGTGGCCACGGCGGGCGATGTTGAGCGTGCCCGTCGGCTTCCAGGTGCCCGCCGCCTGGTCGAACAGCTCGGCGGCGTTGATCGGGATGGCGCCGACGCCGCCGCCGGCGACCAGCACCTTGCCGTCGTTGAGGACGGTCGCCGTCGTCGTGCCACGGATGCTGGCCAGGTCGGGGGCCTGGCGCCACGTGCCCACCGGCGGTAGGGCGGCCGGAGGCTTGTCTTCGTCTCCGCCGCTCGTGAGCAGCAGTCCGACGATCAGTACCACCACGAGAGCCGCGCCGCCGATGCCCAGGTAGAGGGGCTTGCGCGACGGCCGCATCATGGCCAGCGCTTTTTCGGGGATCGCGGCGGGGGTGGCGTCGTCTTCGCACTTCAGGCCGACCTCGGTGCGCACGGCGCACTTGGGACAGATCGGCTTGCCACAGTCCACGCAGGTGAGGCGGGTGAACTCGCCGTGGCGCTCGCACTTCAGCGCCTGTGTCGCCATGTCAGCCCTTTCTTCAAGGTGCTACGAAGAGCACCCCGTTCTATCTCCGGCGCGGCCACCTCGGGCCAGTCTAGACGGTGACCGGCGTTGCCGGCCCGCGCTGGCGGAGGGCCCGGAGAGCCGTTTTGTCAGTGCGCCGGTTCAGCCACGTCGAGCGCGGCCTGGGGCACGTTGATGGCGTACCGGGACCGGGCGCGGCGCAACCGCAGCCCGTCCCAGTGCCCGAACTCGTTCTCGGGCACCCACTCGTTGGCCCACGTGCCCGGCCATTTCTGCCGCATCGCCTTCACCTGGGGCGAGGTGAGGAGCCGTTGCATGCCTTCGCGGTCCCGCCAGACGCTCAGGAGGTAGACGTCGCCCGGCTTGCTCACGCCGACGACGGCGCGCAGCATGGCGTCGTCCTTCTCACACTCCTGGCGCAGCCTGCGCATGTCGAGGAGGGCGAGCGGCGTGCGGGCGGGCTCGGTGTGGATGTGCACGATGGCGCCGCCGGCGGCCCCGACCTCGGCCCGGCGGCGACGGGCGAACACCGTGCTGTCGTAGGACACGACGCCGTCGTCGCCCATGGCCTCCTTGAGCTTGGGCAGGTGCTCGAGGGCCTTCTCGAGCAGCGCGTCGCGCTGGCCGTTGGGCATCCGGTCGATCATCACCGCCCCGTTGCCGGGCGCCTCGTCGTGCGGGGGCGACATGGCCAGGCCCTTCCACTGGCCGACCTCGATAGAGCCGGGCTGCCAGCGCATGAGCCAGAACGACCGCAGCCACTTCGAGAACAGCCACATGATCTCGTCGTGGGCGCCCGACCGCATGAACTCCTGCATGTCGTGGCGGGAGCTCCAGACGGTGATCGTCCAGAACTCGCTGGGCCCGGCCACGATGCTCGCCCACCGCACGACCTGGGTGTCCCGCTTGAGCTGCCGCCGCACCCGGACCGAGGCGATCATCATGTGGGGGAAGAACCACGGGCCCCGCAGCCGGGACCGTGTCGTCACCGTGAAGAGGTTGTCGGACTCAGCCACGTCTGCTCCCAGACTACAAGCGGGCCAGCGTGGCCACGTCGAGGACGCCCTGGTTTCCCGTGCCGGCCGGGTCGGCGATCACCTCGGCCGGGGCCCCCGGCTCCCCGAACCCGTCGAGGACGAGCCGGGCCGCGGCCAGGTCGTGGTCGCGCGTGTACCCGTTCACCACCACCACGGTCGGCACGTTCGCTCCTACGGCCGCGTCGAGGCCCTCCGACGAGTCTTCGATGACAACGGCCTCGCCGGATGACACGCCGAGGCGGTCGAGGGCCACGAGGAACGCCTCGGGGTCGGGCTTGCGGTTCTCGACCTCGTCGCCGCA
>JBOGIC010000504.1:0-1916 GCA_050744985.1 Acidimicrobiales bacterium | reverse complement strand
GTATCCACTTGACCGGACCTGAGGAAGTCGCGAGGCAGCAGGACTTGGTGCCATCACGACCGCGGGTTCGTCGCGTGCCGTCGAGTGCCTCTGGCGGCCCCCAGGCCCATTCCAGGCCGGTTCGTGTCTGGCGGCGCGGGGTGGGGAGCTGAGACCGTCACTATCGAGCCGATTCGCCGGGGTCCCCGCAGGCCGCTGACCAGCACAGGTCCGCTTGAGTGGATACCCCCGTGGCCGTTTATCCGGATGACGATCTGCCCGCCGACGCCGCCTCACGGTAGAGCCCAGCGAAGCGCGCCGCCCTTTCAGTCGTCAGGGTGAACTCCACGTCCCACAGCCCGGACCCCGGTTCTCGCGGGCCGTGGCGGTGGCGATGTCGTCGGCGTCGAGCTCGGGGAGCCCGACCTGGTAGCAGACCACGTCCTGGCCGTCGCGCCGCTCCGCCACCGTAGGCGACAGCGGGCCCGCCGAGGCGGCCGGGCAGGGCGGCGCCGACCGGCCTTGCACCGGTTGGACCAGGAAGGGGGGGCCGCCGGGCCCGCTGCCGGTGATGCCCTCGACCGGCGTGAGCCCCCGGAGCAGCACCGCGGTGGCGACGTCCTCCTCCCCGGTCACGACGTTCGCGCAGTGGTGCATCCCGTAGGTGAAGTACACGTACAGGTGGCCGGGCGGGCCGTGTCTGCGCGCCGGGGCCCTCCCCCGGGGCGCGGGCGACGAGATCGCGCCACGCGGCCGCATCGACGGGCCTGAGGTTCTCGGCGATGGCCGTCAGCTCCTTCTCCGACATGCCCGTCCCGTAGACGGAGACCGTCGTGCCCGGGCGCTCGATCCAGGCCAGGGCGCCCTCGGGGTGTGCGGCATAGATGGCGGTCGTGCCCCGCACTTTCGTCGCCCTTCCCCCCGGAAGCCACCAGGCCAGGTCGTCGATTGTGATGCCGGGGACGTCGCTCACGTTCACCGTGAAGCGTCGGCCGGGCGCCGCCTCCCAGGTGCTGAAGCTCAGCGTGGGGAGCCCGTCGACCAGCGCACCTTCGCGGATGGCGACGAAGCCGGGCGGCAGCACAGGAGCCGTCGTCGCCGCGTCACCCCGCAGAAGGCTCTCGCCCAGGATCACCAGGTCCGGCTGCGACAGCCCGAAGGTGATCACCGCCGCCGACCGGCCATCCGCCTGGGTCCAGCTCAGCGTCCTCGTCCCGGCGTCGTCGCCGGTCACGGTCAGGTCCCGGCCCAGCACCTGCAGCGGCCGAGGTTCGGGAATGGCTCCGATGAGGGCCCAGTCGCCGGGGACAACGACAACGGCGGAGGCCTGCAACGCCACGCCGTCGGGAGCCCGGCGCCTGTAGGCCCGGTAGTGGCCGGCGGGCGAGGGGAACCTGGGATCGCTGTCGGCGGCGACGAGATGGAAGCTCCCGTCGACGCCTGTCGGAGCCAGGTAGAGCCGACCCCGACCGCCGGCAACGTGGACTGTGGCGTCATCGCCCGATCCGGCCAGTACGACGGCGACGATCATCACGCCGACGGCAGCCGCGGCAGCGGGGACGAGGACGCCCCACCGCCAGAAGTCGGGCCGCCGGAGACGACCGCTACCCTCGATCCGCGTTCGGATCCGCCGCCACCCGTCCGGAGCGGTCGTGGTCGTGCCGGCATGCTGGGCCAGCGCCCGGCGCAAGCGCTCCTCCACTGAAGCGTTCATCGCTCGATCACCCCTTCCATCCGACGTAGGCCGCGATGGACCAGCGACTTCACCGTTCCGGGCCGGCGTTTGCGGCTGGTGACGCGATTCTTTGCGCTTAGCCTCGATTCTCGGGCGGTTGGTGTGAGGTCCGATTCCTGGCGTTGACCCACCAGAACCGTTGCGGTTGTTGGGTTTGCTGGAGTGTGTCGGCCCGCCTGTAGGTGAACTTCTGGAACGAGCC
>JBOGIC010000503.1:0-3317 GCA_050744985.1 Acidimicrobiales bacterium | reverse complement strand
GACCGGACATTCTCGAACCGGCCTTGGCGGCCCGGCCGGGGCGTATCGACCTCGCCGTGGAAATCGAACTTCCCGATGACGAAGGCCGCCGGCGACTCTTCGACCTCTACGGGTCCGGCCTCGACCTTCGCATCGACGACATGGATGCGAGCGTCGCCCGCACCGAGGGAGTGAGCCCGGCGTTCATCAAGGAGCTGCTGCGGAAGGCGTCGCTCACCGCGGCCACAGAGCCCGGTGACGGCCCGATCGTCGTGAACGACACCCATGTGAACGCGGCGCTCGACGAGCTGCTGGGCGAAGCCGCCGCCCTAACCCGGTTGCTCCTCGGTGGCGCCAGCGGTCGGCCGCCTCCCACCACGCACGCCAGCATGGGCTGGCTCCCAGGTGCTCACGACACCGATCGACGCCTCAGCGGGCGTTGACCAGGAAGTCGGCCACGTCGACGAGGTACGCCCGGATGCGGTCCACCGCCGCCACGGGCGCGCTCCGGGAGGCAGCCACGGCGTCCAAGGAGGCAAGCATGTGGCGAAGCCAGGCATCCCGCTCGACCTCGCCGATCACGAAGGGTGCGTGCCGCATGCGCAGGCGTGGATGCCCCCGCTCGTCGCTGTAGGTGGAGGGCCCGCCCCAGTACTGCGTGAGGAACCCGGCCAGGTGGCGCCGGGAGTCGGTGAGGTCATCCGGGTACAGCGGGCGCAGAACCGGGTCGGTCGCCACCCCCGCGTAGAAGCCGTCGACGAGGTCGACGAAGAACGGCTGACCACCGACCGCGTCGTAGAGCGTGCTCGACACGAGGGCAACCTACCGCTGCCTGCGGGCCTGAGGACGCCGTGCCACCACAGTCGCTGGACTACGCGGACTCACTCTCACCCCCGGTGTAGGCGGCCGTGGTGCGAGCCGTCATCGCTTCGGCCTCGGCTCGATCGGCTCCCGACGCACGGTGCGCTTCGCCCCACCGCTCGCTGCTCTCGCGCATGAACCCGAGGCCTTCGCCGGAGGAGCTCCAGGCCGCGACCGCGTCGCGGTCGAGCGGTTCTCCCGACGCGAGATGGAGGCCGAGGTCCGCCATCGCCAGGTCCCAGCCCACTCCTACCGCGCCCGGCCCGAACTCTTCCCAGTGCGCATCGACGGGCACCGTGTGGTCGAGCTCGAGGCGGGTGCGCCCATCGGGCTCCGGTGACAACCGGAGCTCGATCCAGCTGACGGCGCCTCCGAACTCCCACGTGGCGGCGAAGCCCTGCGGCGGGTCGCATCGCTCGATCGTCCCGCCGGCGTTGCCCTCCAGCTGGAAGCGGCCGCCCACGCGAAGGTCGCCCGTGACGGGGAGGAACCACCGCGGTATGCGGTCGGGGTTTGTGCAGGCGTCCCACACGTCGTCGACAGAGGAGTCGTAGGTGCGCCCGATGGAGACGACCCGGGCCTCGCCAGCCTCGAGCGTCCGCGAGCCGACGCGGCGGGCGGCGGCGTTGATCTGGAGGACGACATCGATCATGGGATTCTCCTTTTCTTACGCTTGCCTCGAGCCAGCTCGGTCGCCAGCACCTCCAGGGGCGGCACCCAGAGCCGGCGGAACCGGTCGAGCCATGCGTCGACATCCTTCAGGCCGTCAGCGTTCACGGCATAGAGGCGTCTGGTCCCTTCGGGCCGCACGTGCACGAATCCGCTTTCTCGCAAGACCCGGAGGTGCTGCGAGACCGCCGGCTGGGAGATCCCGTACTCGGTCTGAATCGCCTGGCTGATCCCGCCGGCCGGCCGCTCGCCGCCGGCCAGCAGCTCGAGGATCCTCCGCCGCACCGGGTCACCGAGGACGTCGAACGCCTCCACTCCATCAATACTATCAGTTGTTACTTATATAAGTCATACCTAAGTTGTCGGCGTCTCGACCATCGCGCTTCCCCCGCCGCGACGAACGGGTTCGGCAACGGCGAGCACGCGACCATCACGCAGGAACTCGATGCCGTCGGCCGCACCGATCTCCGGGGTGGTCGTGAAGACGTGCCCGCGCCGCCGGAGGGCGTCGGCCACGGGCGTCGCCAGGAACGCCGGCTCGGCGGCGGTCGCGGCGGTGTTGCGCTGGCTCGCCCGCGGAGCGGCGATGGCGTCCGGAAGGGACAGGCCACGGTCGAGACGGTCCACCAGGATCTGCAGCACCGTGGTGATGATCATCGAGCCGCCCGGGGAGCCGACGGCGAGGAGCGGAGCACCGTCGCGCACGACGATCGTGGGAGCCATGGAGCTGCGGGGGCGCTTGCCTCCCTCGGCCCGGTTGGGATGGGTCGTGGAGTTGAAGTTGAAGTCGGTGAGCTCGTTGTTGAGCAGGAAGCCGAAGCCGGGAACGACGATGCCGCTACCGCCGAGCGACTCGATGGTGAATGTGTACGACACGACGTTGCCGGATCGGTCGCTGACGGTGATGTGCGTCGTGCTTCCGTCACGGAATGAGGACGCCGAGGCGGCCGTGGCCCCAACGGGCGCCGCTGGATCGAACGCGTACGGGTCACCGGGCGGGACGGGGCTGGTGGCCGCCCGCTCGGTGATGAGGCTTCGGCGCTGGGCGGCAAAGCCGTCCGAGAGGAGGCCCGTCAGGGGGACATCGAAGAAGTCGGGATCGGCGAGGTAGGCGTTGCGGTCGGCGAACGAGAACCGCGAGGCCTCGAGGAGCAGGTGCCGAGCCCGTTCCGTGGTCGTCCCGGGTACGTCGAAGCCCTCCAAGACGTTCAGGCCCTCGCCGACGGTGGAGCCGCCGCTCGAGGGCGGCCCCATTCCGTATACGTCGAGGCCGCGGTAGTTGACATGGGTGGGGGCCCGTTCGGGCGATGTGTAGCGCTCGAGGTCCGCCGCCGTCATCAACCCCGGCCGCCACACGTGGTTCGCATTGGGGAATAGGAGCGGGCGGCGGGCGGCGTCGACGACGGCGGGACCGATCGTGCGGTAGAAGCCGGCCACGCCCTGCTGGGCGATCACGCCGTAGGTCCGGGCCAGGTCCGGATTGCGGAACACCGTGCCGACGTCGCGTGGCGTCCCGTCGGGATCGAGGAAGACCCGGGCAGTGGCGGGGAGGTCGTCGAAGTAGTCGAGGTTCTGCTGGATCTGGTCGAAGAAGACCTGGTCGACGACAAACCCGTCGACCGCGATCCGGATGGCCGGGTCGAGCACCTGCGCGAGCGACATGGTGCCGTAGGCCGCCAGCGCCCGGGCCCAGCCCGCGACGGTCCCGGGGACGCCGACCGAGAGGCCGCTGTAGCGAGCGGCGTCGAACCCGAGCGGTTGCCCGTTCTCGAAGAACGAGTCGGGCGCCATGGCCGCCGGCGCCGTCT
>JBOGIC010000502.1:0-5046 GCA_050744985.1 Acidimicrobiales bacterium | reverse complement strand
CCCCTCCACCTCGTCGAGCGACCGCCGCGACCGCACCGCGGCCAGGGCGGTGGCCAGCGGCCGCCGGGACGGCACCGCGTAGTGGACGTTGTTGGTGGCCACCACCTCGACGCCCGCCCGCGCCGCCAGGGCGACCAGGGCGTCGTTGCGCACCGAGTCGATGGGGTCGCCGTGGTCCCACACCTCGACCGCCACGTTGTCGCGCCCGAACGCGTCCACCAGCCGGCCCAGCTCCCAGGCGGCCGCCGACGGCCCCTGCCCGGCCAGCGCCGCCGGCACCGTGCCCTTGCGGCACCCGGTCAACACGAGCCAGTGGCCGCCGTGGGCCTCCACCAGGTCACCCAGCGAGCACTTCGGCAGGCCCTTCTCCCCCGCCGCCAGGTGGGCGGCCGAGATCGACCGGGCCAGCCGCCCGTACCCCGCCGGGTCGCGCGCCAGCACCACCAGGTGCGCACCCTCCGGGTCGGCGAGGCCGGCCTGCGGCCGCGGCCGGCTGCGTGCCCGAACGTCGTGGAGGTCGAGGGTCAGCTCCGATCCGAACACCGTCGGCAGGCCCAGCGCCGACGCCGCCTCGGCGAAGCGCACCACGCCGTAGAACCCGTCGTGGTCGGTGACGGCCAGGGCCTCCAACCCCAACCGCACCGCCACCTCGGCCAGCTCCTCGGGCGGCGACGCCCCGTCGAGGAAGCTGAAGGCGGAATGGCAGTGCAGCTCGGCGTACGGCAGGACAGACCGACCCAGCGGTACACCACGGCGTTCGGGTACGCAGCCGGGCGGCACCTGGTACGGGCCCCGCTTCGGCCCCCACGCCGGGCTGTCGCCACCATTGCGTTCGGGCACGCAGCCGGCGTCGGCGTTGCGGGGACGGTCGGAAAGCCGCCGTTCCAGCTCCGACCAGGGGATCGGTGGGTTGTTCCAGCCCATCGGCACCACTCTACGAACACATGTTCGCTCCCGCAATCGGTTGTTTTAGGGAGGATGCAATGGAAAAATGGTCCCGACTCACGCACCCGAGCCTCGTGGTGTGACGCCCGACGCATTCGCGATGGAAGTGGCATGAACGGCACACCTCGTGCGTTTGACATCTCAGTGGAGCATCTCGACGGCGGCGCCCTCGTGCGGGTCGCCGGTGAGGTCGACATGTCCACCGCGCCGCGCCTCGAGTCCCAGCTCCTGGGCCTAGCGGAGAACGGCGGCGCACTCATCACCGTCGACTTGGCCGAGACCGACTTCCTCGACACGACCGGGCTCAACGCCCTCGTCGTCGCGGTCAAGCACGTGCGCACTCGCGGCGGCGACCTGGTCCTGCGGGCACCTTCGCGGCCCGTGACCCGGGTGCTGGAGCTCAGCGGCCTGGCGACGGTGGTCAGGGTCGTCTGACGAGGATCCTGTCGCGCCAGCGGAAGTGCGGGCAGTAGCCTGGTTGGCCTCTCGACCGTGGAGACCACCGTGGCCCAAGACCAGTCGGCCCGCCGGGTTGTCCTGCTCGGCGCCTCCGCTGGGGGCGTGGATGCGATCTCGACCGTCGTGGGCGGTCTGGCTCCTGGCCTGCCCGCCGCCGTGCTCGTCGTGCTCCACGTGCCGGCCTCGGGCAACAGCGTCCTCCCGGCCATCCTGAGCCGGGCCGGGCCCTTGCCGGCCCGCCATGCCGTCGACGGTGAACGGCTCCTGGAGGGTCGCGTGTACGTGGCGCCTCCCGACCACCACCTCGTCACCGCCGATGGACAGGTCCGCACGACGCGCAGCCCGAAGGAGAACGGCGTCCGCCCGGCGGTAGACACACTGTTCCGGGCGGCGGCGCGCAGCCACGGGCGCAACGTGGTGGCGGTCGTGCTGTCGGGCACGCTCGACGACGGCACCGCCGGGCTGGTGGCGGTGAAGGCCCACGGGGGGGTCACGATCGCCCAGGACCCCACCGACGCCGCCTTCCCGAGCATGCCCGAGAACGCCGTGCGCTTCGCCCACCCCGACCATGTCCTGCCGGTGCACGAAGTGGCGGCCGTGGTGTCGAAGTACGTCAGCGTGAACGACCGGGAGGCGGCGTGGCCGGCCGGCGTATACGGCGTTCGGGCCACGCAGGCCGGCCCGGAGACCGCCGGGCAGGCGGCCACCGCCGCCGATCAGCCGGGTATGGCGTCGGGACTCAACTGCCCCGAGTGCGGTGGCTCCTTGTGGGAGCAAGTCGACGGCGGGCTCCTGCGCTTCCGGTGCCGCGTCGGCCACGCCTACTCCCCCGACAGCCTGTTCTCCGGGCAACTCGACTCGTTGGAAGGCGCCCTGTGGTCCGCCGTCGTCGGGCTCCACGAGCGGGCCGACCTGGCCGAACGCCTGGCGCGCCGCATGGTCGAACGAGGCCAGCGCCCCATCGCCACGCGCTACGAGGGGCAGGCGGCGGATGCACGGCGCCGCGCCGACCAGATCCGGGAGGCGATCGTCCACCTGAGCCGGTCACGCGATCCGGTGGAGCACGACACCCAGTCGGGGGTGTAGTCGGTGGCCGCCACCGCGAACGACGATCTCGAGACGCTCCTGTCCTACATCCGCGACGCGCGCGGCTTCGACTTCATGGGCTACAAGCGGCCGAGCCTCACCCGGCTCATCTCCAAGCGGATGGCCGCGGCCGGCCTCGACGGGGACTTCGGCGCGTACCGGGGGCTGCTCGAGGCCCAGCCCGACGAGTTCGCCCACCTCTTCGACACGATGCTCGTCAACGTCACCGGGTTCTTCCGTGACCAGGCGTCGTGGGCCTACCTCGGCCAGGAGGTGCTGCCGAGGATCATCGCGGCGAAGGACCCCCGCGTCCCGATCCGGGTGTGGTCGGCCGGATGTGCGTCGGGGGAGGAGGTGTACTCGCTGGCGGCCCTCATCGCCGACGCCATCGGTGAGGAGCGTTTCCGCGACTTCGTCAAGGTGTATGGCACCGATGCCGACGAGCACGCGCTCGCCGCGGCGCGCCACGGCCGGTATCCCGCTGCGGCCGTGCGCGGCGCGTTCACCGACCAGCAGGTCGAGCGGTACTTCGAACCGGACGGAACCGGCTTCGTGTTCCGCAAGGACCTCCGCCGGGCGGTCATCTTCGGGCGCCACGACCTCGTCCAGGACCCGCCCATCTCCCGTGTCGACCTCCTCGTGTGCCGCAACACGCTGATGTACTTCAACGCCGATGTCCAGCAGCGGATACTCGCGAGCTTCCACTTCGCCCTCAACGACCGCGGCGTCCTGTTCCTCGGCAAGGCGGAGGCGCTGGTGAGCCGCAGCAACCTGTTCGCCGTCGAGGACACCGCCCACCACATCTTCGTCAAGCGGGGGCACCCCCGAGCCGCGAGCGAACGCCCGGCCCTTCCCCGCCTCATGGGCGGCGCCCTGGTCACCGCCGACGACAGCGAGACCCTGGCCATCATCGGCCCCGCGTTCGAGGCCGGCCCGGTGGCCCAGATCGTCGTGGACCGCGAAGGCAACCTCCGGCTGGCCAACCGCCACGCCCGCACGTTGTTCGGCCTGGCCCTCGCCGATGTCGGCCGCCCCCTCAAGGACATGCGGCTCTCGTACCGGCCGGTCGAACTGCGGGCCCGGATCGAGGCGGTGCTCACGGAACGACGGCCCTCCTCCGTCGGCGACGTGGAGTTCCAGGCGCCGGGCGGCGAGACGGACTTCCTCGACGTGCACTTCCACGGCCTCGGTGACCCACCCGATGCCGTCACGGTCACCTTCCACCAGGTCGGCCGGCACAAGGCCCTCCGGGAGGAGTTGGAGCGCTCGCAGCACGAACTGTCGACAGCCTACGAAGCCCTGCAGTCGACCGTCGAGGAGCTCGAGACGACCAACGAGGAGCTCCAGTCGACCAACGAGGAGCTGGAGACGACGAACGAGGAGCTTCACTCCGCCAACGAGGAGCTCGAGACGATCAACGAGGAGCTCCAGTCCGTCAACGAGGAGCTCGAGACGATCAACCGCGAGCTTCGGGAGCGCACCGCCGACCTCGATTCGGCCAAGGAGTTCCTCGAGATCGTCCTGCGCAGCCTGGGTTCGGGGGTGGCCGTGCTCGATGAGGACCTGCGGGTGCGCGTCTGGAACCGTGAAGCCGAGAATCTGTGGGGCCTGCGGGTCGAGGAGGTCGTGGGCGAGCACTTCCTCAACCTCGACATCGGGCTCCCCGTCGACGAGTTGCGCCAGCCCGTCAAGGCCTGCCTCAACGGGAAGTCGGACGGGGAGCATGCCGTGGTGTCGGCCCTGAACCGGCGGGGGCGGTCGATCCGATGCCGTCTCGCCGTCCTGCCCCTGGCCGCGACCGACGGCCTGCCCGAAGGGGTCATCATCCGGATGGACGATGGGGTCGCCGATGGGGTCGCCGATGGGGTCGCCGATGGGTTCGCCGATGACTGACGCCATGACGTTCCTGGAAGAGGGGATCCGCCGCCAGCGTCAGCGGCTGGCCGAACTGCTCGCTGAGGCCTCGGCGGCGCCGGTGCCCGGTGATCTGCGTTTCGGGCAGATCGTCCAAGAGCTCACCACCGGCGTCGAGGAGCTGCTCGTGGCCGAGGAGGAGCTGCGCCGGCAGGCCGAAGAGCTCTCCGCCTCGCGCAACGTCATCGACGCGGAACGCGAGCGCTACGCCGAGCTGTTCGCCTTCGCCCCCGATGCGTACCTCGTCACCGACGAGCAGGGCGAGATCGCCGAGGCTAACGACCAGGCGAGCGCGATGCTGGGCGTGCCGCCGCAGTTCCTCGTCGGCAAGCTGCTCGTCGGCTTCGTGGACGAGTCGGCGCGGCGCACGTTCCGTACGATCCTCCGCACCCTGCGCGAGGCCCCCGCCGAGGTCGAGGAGCAGTACGTCCGGCTCCATCCACGGGACGGGGTGCCGTTCATCGCCGCGGTCCGAGCCGCGAGCCGCCAAGACGGGCGCGACGGGTCAACGGTCGTGCGGTGGATGGCCCGGGACATCAGCGAGCGCGTCGCGATGCAAGAGGAGATCCGTGTCCTGCACGCCGAGGTCGACCTGCTCGCCAGCCTGGGGCAGGTGGCGCGCCTCACCGACGAACCTCAGTC
>JBOGIC010000501.1:0-2215 GCA_050744985.1 Acidimicrobiales bacterium | reverse complement strand
CCCCGGCCATCCGGAACCGAGTCGGCGGGAACGACGACAGCCCGGGGCCGAACGACGAGAACGGCCGGCCGCTGCCGAGCGTGACCTCGAGGGCGCGGACGATGCGCCGGGTGTTGCCCGGCTCGATGCGCGCCGCCGCCGGAGGGTCGGCGCCTTCGAGCCGGCGGTAGAGCACACCTACGCCGGCCGGCGTCGACGCCTCCGCCTCCAGCTCGGCGCGCACCTCGGGCCAGGTGCCCGGGACCGTCAGCCCGTCCACCACGGCCTGGAGGTACAAGCCCGTGCCGCCGACGAGCAGGGCGCGGTGGCCCCGGCTCTCGATGGCGGCCAGGGCGTCGGACGCCGCCGCCTGGAACCGGGCGACGGAGTAGTCGTCCGCCGGGTCGGCGAGGTCGAGCAGGTGATGGCGGATCTCGGCCTGCTCGGCGAGGGACGGCTTGGCCGTGCCGATGTCCATGCCGCGGTAGACCTGCATCGAGTCCACCGACACCAGCTCGAGGTCCCCCAGCCGCCGCGCTACCGCCAGCGCCAGCGCCGACTTGCCGGAGGCAGTCGGGCCCACCAGAGCCAGATGTCGATTCAGATGGCCGCCACCGGGATCCGGGTACGGTGCCGCGGGGGTGCGGTGACCTCGACGAGCTCGCCCCGGAGGTGGTGGGGCGCGGCGTCGACGACCCGCACGCTGGCGTAGCTGCCGCGCGGGACGGCGCCGGCGAAGTGCACGAGCTTGTTCTGGCGGGTGCGGCCGGTGGTGACGGCCGGGTCCTTCTTGCTGGGCCCCTCGACGAGGACCTCCTCGACCCGGCCGATGCGGGCGTGGTGGCGGGCGAGGGCCGAGCGCTCGACCACGATGCACAGCCGCTCGAACCGCTCGGCCACCACGTCTGGGGCCACGAAGGCATCGGCCATCGTGGCCGCCTCCGTGCCGGGACGGGGCGAGAAGATGAACGTGTAGGCGCTGTCGTACTCCGCCTCGGCGACCACCTCGAGCGTACGGGCGAAATCGTCCTCGGTCTCGCCCGGGAAGCCCACGATCAGGTCGGTCGTGACGGCCAGGTCGGGCACCTCGGCGCGGGCGGCTTCCAGCTTCTCGAGGTAGCGCGTCCCGGTGTACCCGCGGTGCATGGCCGCCAGCACCCGGTCGCTGCCCGACTGGAGAGGCAGGTGCAGGTGCTCGCACACGGCCGGGGTCTCCGCCATGGCCCGGACCGTCTCGGGTCGCAGGTCCTTGGGGTGAGGGCTCGTGTACCGCACCCGGCGGATGCCGTCGATCGAGCCGACCGCCCGCAGCAGGTCGGCGAAGCGGGGCCGGTACTGCCCGGCGCCGATGTCGCGGCCGTAGGAGTTGACGTTCTGGCCCAGCAGCGTGACCTCGCTGGCGCCGTTGGCCGCCAGGCCGTACACCTCGTCGACGATCTCGTCGAACGGCCGGCTGATCTCCGCGCCCCGCACGGCGGGCACGATGCAGAACGCGCATCTGTTGTCGCAGCCGATCTGGATCGTCACCCACGCCGACCAGGGCACATCGGGCCGTACCGGCAGCGCCTCCGGGAAGGAGGGGTCGTCGTCGAGACGGGCCTCGTCCCAGATCTCCATGACGGAGCCGCCGTCGGCGGCTTGCCGCAGCAGGTCGGTGGCGCGCCCGACGTTGTGGGTGCCGAAGACGACGTCGACCTGGGGCGCCCGCTGCTGGATCAGCTCCCGGTCCTTCTGGGCCAGGCACCCGGCCACGGCGATCTGCATGCCGGGACGGCGCGCCTTCACCGCCTTGAGGTGGCCCAGGTGGCCGTAGAGGCGGTTGTCGGCGTTCTCCCGGATGCAGCACGTGTTGAGCACCACCACGTCGGCGGACTCGACGTCGTCGGTGCGCTCGTACCCGTCGGCCTCGAGCAGACCCGCCAGTCGTTGCGAGTCGTGCTCGTTCATCTGGCACCCGAAGGTGCGAATCACGTACCTGCCGGGCACACCCCCAGGTTAGGGCGTCAGGTGGTGAGGAATTGCCCGGTCGGGGCGTGCGAACCGTTCAGGGTGGGCCGGTAGGAAGCGGGTCGCGCGGCGGCGCCGTTCTCAGGGGCCGCCGCGTTGGTGGCCGGGCGGCGGGCGCGGTCCTCCACGGCGAGCCGGATGGCGGTGCGGCTCTCCCCGTCGATCTCGATGTCGGCGAACGTCGGGATGCAGATGAGGTCGATGTTGGACGGGGCGACGAACCCTCGCG
>JBOGIC010000500.1:0-4804 GCA_050744985.1 Acidimicrobiales bacterium | reverse complement strand
CCCGCGCCGAGTGGGCCCGCGCCCCCACGAACGTCGCCCGGGCCCGCAGGGTGCCCTGGCAGCCGGCCTGGATGCGCGCTGCGCTCGGTTCGGCCAGCACGGCCACGTCGCCGGCGACCAGGTCGGGGCGCTCCCGGAACAGACGGTCGAGCCCGTTGTAGCGCTCGGCCACCTCCTCACACTCGTAGAAGAGGTAGGTGACATCGACGCCGGGCTCGGCGACGGTTCGCGCCAACTCGGCCAGCACGGCGACGCCGCCCTTCATGTCGCAGGCGCCGAGGCCCCAGCACACGTCGCCGTCGATTCGAGCCCGGTCGTTGGCGTTGGGCGGCACGGTGTCGGTGTGGCCGGCCAGCACGAGCCGCTGCGCCCGGCCGAGGTGGGTGCGGGCGATGAGGTTGTTGCCGACCCGCACGAGGTCGAGCCAGGGTACGGGCGCCAGCAGGTCCTGGAGGTGGTCGGTGATCGCCTCCTCGTGGAAGCTCACCGAGGGGATGTCGACCAGCTCCGCAGTGAAGGCGAGCAGGTCGGTCATGCCGTCAGGTGCCCACCCCGTGCTGGCGCAGGACCGTCTCGAGCTGGGCCTTGTCGTGCCGCTCCCCTTCGGGCAGCCGCTTGACGATCAGCGCGCACGGCAGGCCGTACTCGCCGCCGGGGAAGGCGCGGGGCCGGGTGGCCATCACCGCGACCGACCACGGCGGCACGACACCCCGCCCGACCGTCTCGCCCGTCTCGGCGTCGATGACCGGGATCGTCGAGGACAGCACCAGCCCGGCGCCGAGCACGGAGCCGTTGCCCACGCGCGCGCCCTCCACGACCATGCAGCGGCTGCCGATGAGGCAGTCGTCGCCGATGAAGACCGGCGCCGCCTGGGGCGGCTCGAGCACGCCGCCGATACCCACGCCGCCGGACAGGTGCACGTTGGCCCCCACCTGCGCGCACGAACCGACCGTCGCCCACGTGTCGACCATCGTGTTGGCCCCGACCCGTGCCCCGATATTGACGTAGCTCGGCATCATCACCACGCCGCGGTCGAGGAACGACCCCCACCGCGCCGACGCGCCGGGCACCACCCGCACGCCCGCCTCGGCGAACCCGTGCTTGAGCGGGATCCGGTCGGCGTACTCGAACGGGCCCAACTCGACCGTCTCCATCGACGACAGGCGGAACAGCAGCAGGATGGCCTGCTTGACCCAGACGTTGACGACGACCTCGCCGGTGGCCGGGTCGACCTCAGCCGCCCGCACCTCGCCCCGATCGAGGAGCCGGATGACGTGGCGCACGGTGGTGAGCGCGTCGTCGTCGCCCTCGGCCAGCTCGTCCCGGCGAGTCCACAGCTCCTCGATCTGCGATGCCAGATCGGCCATCGGGGTGGAGGCTAGTGGACGCCGTCAGCCCCCCAGCGGTCGAGGACGGCCCAAGCCAGGCCGAGGACGTCCCCGGGCGTCATCGCGGCACCCTCCGCCCGGGCGCGCTCAAAGTCGGCATCCCCGGTCACGACGGTGGCGCGCAGCCGCCCGCCGATGGTCGAGACGGCCCGCTCGTACTCCGGCCGGGCCCGGAGCGGGACATACGGCTCGTCCCTCCGGCAGGCGTCCGACGCTCCGACCAGCCGGGCAACCTGCTCCGGAGGGACCGCGCCGCCCGCCAGCACGGTCACCACATCGAGACAGACCGACATCGGGTAGGAAGGGCGTCGGCCGGTGACCTCCTTGCTGTCCAGCACGCGCCGGCACCGTTCGACGGCCTCACGGGCGTTGCCCTCGGCGAGCGCCGCGGCGGCCAGGAACGCCTCCGACCACCGCTTGTCCCCGCCATCATGGGCGTCCAGACCAATGACCGCCGCCTCCTGGAACCGGGCCCGCGCGTGACCGACCCGGTCCTGCACCAGCGCCACGAATCCGAGCCCGTTCAGCGCGTAGTGGAGGGGCCAGCGCAGATCGAGGGCGCGCCCGATCGTGGCCGACTCCTCGTACAGCGCCGCCGCCTCTGCCACGCGCCCCTCGCCGAACAGCACGTCGCCCAACCGCACGAGACCCCCCGCGAGCATGCGGGGGTCCGCCAGGTCGCGCTGGATGGCGAGCGCCTCCTCGAGGAGCGAGCGTGCGCTCTCGCGGTCCCCCTGGCGGCTCGCGAGGCGGGCAAGTTGCTCGATCGAATGCGCGAGTCCGCGATGGGCGTCCAGCCGCCGCTGCAAGGCAATGGACTCGCCGAGCAGCGCTCGGGCTGCATTCACCTCTCCGCGGCCCTCGGCGATGACGGCGAGATCGGCGAGCACCATCGCCTGGTGGAGGTCGTCGCCGAGCGCCCGCCACAGCGGGAGGCTTTCCTCGTTGAGCTCCTTCGCGTCAAGGCCATCGGGGTAGCGGCCGTGAAGGTTGAAGTGCCGCAGCGCCACGACGGCGAGGTTCGTCAGCGACGCCGCCACCACGCGTTGGTCCTCGAGCTCGCGGCCGACGGCGAGGGTCTCCTCGAAACACGATCGGGCCGCCTCGAGGTCGCCCTCGCGGTAATGACAACTGCCGAGGCCATGCAGCGCCGAGGCCATACCGCGCCGGTCGCTCAGCGCCCGCCGGATCTCGAGGCTCTGCTCCAGGAGCGAACGAGCGGCGTCCGCCTTCAGCGGGTCCTCCTGGGTGATGGCGAGGACGGCGGCGGCATTGAGCGCATTCGCTCGGACCTCGGGTGACGCATCCGCCGCGCGTTCGAGCAACGACCGCAGCCACCCCCAGCCCTCATCCAGCCGAGACCGCACCTGCCAGTAGCGGCAGAGGGCCGCCCCGGTGCGGAGTCCTTCGTCACCGCCGGCCGGGCCGTTCGCCGCCCACTCGAGCGCCGCCCGGACGTTGCCCTCCTCCGCGTCGAGCCCCGCCAGCCAGGTGGCCTGGTCAGGTCCTTCCAACGCCGGCTCGGCCCTCTCGACCAGCTCGCACACCCACGCCAGATGGCGGGCCCGAACGACAGGGCCCTCCCCCGACGCCTCCAGGCGCTCGGCGCCGTACTGGCGCAGCGTCTCCAGGAGCCGGTAGCGGGTGGCGGGCCCGGACGGGTCGGCCACGACGAGCGACTTGTCGACGAGGTCGGCCAAAGGCTCGAATACCGGCCCCGGACCGCACACCGCTTCCGCAGCGGGCAGCCCGAAGCCGCCGGCAAAGACCGCGAGGCGGCGGAACACCTGCTGGGCCGCCGGCGCCAGGGCGTCGTGGCTCCAGTCGACCGCCGCCCGTAGCGTCTGGTGGCGGCCCGGCGCCGTCCGGTCGCGCCCGACCAGCAAACCGAATCGGTCCCGCAGGCGCTGGGCGATCTCGCCGACCGACATCGAGCGCACCCGCGCGGCCGCGAGCTCGATGGCCAGCGGCAGCCCGTCGAGGCGCGCGCAGATATCGGCCACGGCGCCCGCCGTCCCGTTCGAGAGCGAGAAGCCCGGATCGGCCGCCAGGGCGCGGTCGGCAAACAGCCGCACGGCATCGAACTCCGACAGGGGCGGCACGGGCCACAGCGTCTCGCCCGGCACGCCGAGCGGCTCCCGGCTTGTCGCCAGCACAGTGAGACCGGCCGAGGAGGCCAGGAGGTCCTTGGCCACGCGGGCACACTCCGCGACCATGTGTTCGCAGTTGTCCAGCAGGATCAGCAGGTCCCGTTCCCGGAGCTGGCGCCGGAGCGACTCGGCCGGCGTCGACCCGGCCTCGGGCGCGAAGCCGAGAGCCGACAGCACGAACTGCGGGAGCAGGGCCGGATCGCCGAGCGGCGCCAGCTCCACGAGCCAGACGCCGTGGGGGTAGCGGTCGACCAGCCCGGCGGCTACCCGGATCCCCAGGCGGGTCTTGCCGACACCGCCCGGGCCGACCAGCGTGACCAGCCGGCTGCCGGCGAGCAGCTTGGCGACCTCGTCGACGTGTTGGTCCCGGCCGACGAACGTGCTCAGCTCCGCACCCAGGTTGGTGGCCGGCACCGCCTCGCACGAGGGCTCGCCGCCCTCCAGCGTGGCAAGGTAGGCGGCTTCGGTGCTGGCCGACGGCGACACGCCCAGTTCCTCGGCCAGGAGCCGCCGGCAGCGTTCGTAGGCCCGCAGGGCTTCGGCCCGGTTGCCGGCGGCGGCGTGAGCCTGCATCAGACGGCGATGGGCCGTTTCCCTGAAAGGCTCGAGGGCGACGGCCTCCTCGGCGACCAGTACGCCCTGGGCGACC
This sequence comes from Acidimicrobiales bacterium, assembly GCA_050744985.1. Taxonomy (GTDB): domain Bacteria; phylum Actinomycetota; class Acidimicrobiia; order Acidimicrobiales; family AC-14; genus JBOGIC01. The sequence continues at coordinate 617 of JBOGIC010000500.1, read as the reverse complement.
TCACCGCGCTGGGACCAGACTTCGGCCAGGATCTCCAGGGCCCGCAGGAGATGGGCGCGCCGTTCGGCCCGGCGGCGGTCGATCCATTCCCCGTCCTCGCCGGGCAGGAACGTCTGGCTGGCGAGGGAGTGGGCCACCAGTGCCTGGGTGCAGGCGACGTCGACGTCCCCTTCGTTCAGGGCCAGCTCGGCCGCCTCCAGGGCCGAGGCGGTGAGATCGAGGTCCACGACGGTGTCGGGCGGCAAACGGAGCTGGTAGCAGCCGAACGCGCAGGTGAGCGTTTCACCGGCCGGGAGGCCGGCGTCCTCCAGGAAGTGGCGGACCTTGCTGACCACGCCCCGGACAGCCGCCTCCCATGACCGGGGCAGCTGGCTGGGCCAGAGGACCTCGGCCAGCTCGTCGCGGCTTACCGCGTGAGTCCGCTCGGCCAGCAAGAAGGCGAACGCCAGGCGCGCCTGACGGCTGCCGAGATGACGCTCGACGAGCACGTCGCCGGCTTCGACCGCGACGCGGCCTGCAGCAAAGATGCGAAGCGGCATCCGGGGAAGTCGCCCTCCGCTTTGTGTGTGCCGACGCCCTTCGGCACTGGGTCGTGTCAGCCGACAATAACGTAATAG
>JBOGIC010000499.1:0-3051 GCA_050744985.1 Acidimicrobiales bacterium | reverse complement strand
GAGCGGGACGACGGTAAACCGGCCGAACCCCCGGATCGTCTGGAACCCGGGCAGGGTGTCCACCCAGCTGTACGGCAGCGCCACCCGCCGCCAGAAGATCTGTGCTGACCTCCCGAACGCCAGCAGGAACGCGGGGATGGTCGACACGACGACCAGCACGAGGCCACGCCGGTGGAGGTCGGGGTGCGAGGGCTGGCCTGCGTGGCCCGAACGCCGCGGCCGGCCTGCGTGGCCCGAACGTAGCGGTTGTCGTCCACGGCCTGACGGGCTCGACCCATTCGGTGCAGGCTCTCGGCGACGCGCTCGCAGACGCCGGATTCGAGGTGCGGGTGCCGCTGCTGCCGGGCCACGGCACGTCGCTCGACGACCTCGAGACGACGGGCTGGTCCGACTGGCTGCGGGCGGTGCGGGATGAGTACGACGCGGCGCGCGCCGGCGGGGAGCCGGTCGTGCTCGTGGGCCTGTCGATGGGCGGGTCGCTGGTGTGCCGGGTCGCCGCGGATGCCAACCCCGCCGCGCTGGTCGTGATCAACCCCTACGTCGACCCGCCGGCGGAGGTGGCCCGGGCGACGATGCGCGAGGTCGTCGCCCAGGGCTTCACCCGCTACGCCGGCATCGGCGGCGACATCGCCGACGAGTCGGTCGTCGAGGACGCGTACGACGCGCTGCCCCTCAGGTCGCTGCTCTCCCTCGCCGAAGGGCTCGACGACCTGTTGCCGCGCCTGGGCGCCATCGCGTGCCCCGTCCTGCTGTTGAGCAGTCGCGTCGACCACGTCGTACACCCGGTCTCGGGCGACATGCTGGCCGAACGCGTCGCCGGACCGGTGGAGCGGGTCTGGCTCGAGCGCAGCTTCCACGTCGCCACCCTCGACCACGACCGCGACGAGATCGCGCAGCGCACGGTCGCATTCGCACTCGCCCATCTACGCTCGCAGCCCATGTCCGGCCCGCGACTGACCAGCGACGACGTGCTCCACGTGGCGCGCCTGGCCCGCCTCGAGCTCACCGACGAGGAGGTGGACCGCTACGCCGAGCAGCTGAGCACGGTGCTCGCGCACGCCGCCGACGTCGCCGCCCTCGACACCGCCGGCGTGCCGCCGACCGCTCATCCACTGCCGCTCGAAAACGTCTTCCGCGGCGATGCCGTCGTCCCGAGCCTCGACCGCGACGAGGTCCTGGCCGAGGCGCCCGACACCGAGGCAGGCCTGTTCCGGGTGCCGCCGATCCTGGGCATCGAGCCGTGAGGGCCACCGCGCTCGAGATCGCCGCCTCGGTCCGCGGCGGCGCACGGTACGCGCGCGATGTCGTCGAGGGGTATCTGGCCTCCATCGACGTTTGGGAGCGCGAGGTGCACGCGTTCAACGCCGTGCTCACCGACTCCGCCCTCGAGGGGGCCGACACGGTCGACCGGCGGGTGGCGGCCGGCGAGGACCCGGGCCCGCTGGCGGGCGTGCCGGTCGTGCTCAAGGACAACCTCTGCACCCGGGGTATCCCGACCACCTGCTCCTCGCGCGTCCTCGCGGGGTGGCGCCCGCCCTACGACGCCACCGTCGTCACCCGGCTCCGCCAGGCCGGCGCCATCGTCCTGGGCAAGACCAACCTCGACGAGTTCGCTATGGGCTCGTCGACGGAGAACTCGGCCTTCGGGCCGACCCGCAACCCGCGCGACCTGGCGCGGGTACCCGGGGGCTCGAGCGGAGGGAGTGCGGCGGCGGTCGCGGCCGGGTTCGCCCCCGTGGGCCTCGGCTCCGACACCGGCGGGTCGATCCGCCAGCCGGCGTCGCTGTGCGGCGTGGTCGGGTTGAAGCCCACGTACGGGCGGGTGTCCCGCTACGGGCTCGTGGCCTTCGCCTCCTCCCTCGACCAGATCGGCCCGCTCACGGCGTCGGTGGCCGATGCCGCCGCCGTCTTCGACGTCATCTCCGGCCACGACCCGGCCGATTCCACGTCGATCGCCCAGCCCGCGCCCGACGTCACGGGCGTGCTGGGGGACGGCGTCGAGGGGCTGCGGGTCGGCCTGCTCCGCGAGCTGGTCGAGGCGGCCTCGCCCGACGTGGTGGCCCGTGTGACGGCGGCAGCGGAGGCGCTCGAAGCGGCGGGCGCCAAGGTCGGCGACGCCACCGTGCCGGCGGCCACGTTCGGCCTGTCGGCCTACTACCTGATCTCGGCGGCCGAGGCCTCGTCCAATCTCGCCCGCTTCGACGGTGTGCGCTACGGCCTCCGCGTGGATGCGCCCGACGTCAACGCCATGTACACCGCGACCCGGGCCGCCGGCTTCGGGGCGGAGGTGAAGCGCCGCATCATGCTCGGCACCTACGCCCTGTCGGCCGGGTACTACGACGCCTACTACGGGCAGGCCCAGCGGGCCCGCACGCTGATCATCCGCGACTTCGAGGCGGCGTACGACCAGTTCGACGTGCTCCTCGCCCCCACCTCACCGACCACCGCCTTCCCGCTCGGGGCCAAGGCCGAGCCGATGGCGATGTACCTGATGGACGTGTGCACGATCCCGTCGAGCCTCGCCGGGCACCCGGCCCTGTCGGTGCCCTACGGCGCCGGCGACGACGGCCTGCCTGTCGGCGTGCAACTGCTGGCGCCCGCCCTGGGGGAACCCGTGCTGTTCCGGGCGGCGGCGACGCTGGAGGCGAGCCTCGCATGACGACGAACGGCTGGGAGACCGTCGTCGGGCTCGAGGTGCACTGTGAGCTGTCCACGGCCACCAAGCTGTTCTGTGGCTGCCGCAACGCGTTCGGGTCCGAGCCCAACACCAACATCTGCCCCGTGTGCCTCGGCCTTCCCGGGTCGCTGCCCGTGCTCAACCGGGCGGCCGTCGACCTCGCGATGCGGATCGGCCTCGCCCTGCAGTGCGAGGTGCGGCCCTCGATCTTCCACCGGAAGAACTACTTCTATCCGGACATGCCGAAGGACTACCAGATCTCCCAGTACGACCAGCCCATCAACGTGCAGGGCTGGCTCGAGCTGCCGTCGGGGCTGCGGGTCGGCATCGAGCGGGCCCACATCGAGGAGGACACGGGAAAGACGGTGCACGTG
>JBOGIC010000498.1:0-6515 GCA_050744985.1 Acidimicrobiales bacterium | reverse complement strand
GCCCAGGGGCGTGCCCGTGCCGTGGGCCTCCAGGTAGCCCACCTCGGCCGGCTCCACCCCGGCGGCGGCCAGAGCCTGGGCGATGACCTCCTCCTGGGCCGCCGCGTACGGCACGGTCAGGCCACTGCTGCGCCCGTCCTGGTTGACCGCCGAACCCCGCACCACCGCCAGCACCTCGTCGCCGCCGGCCCGGGCGTCGGAGAGCCGCTTGAGCACCACCATCCCGCAGCCCTCGCCCCGCACGTAGCCGTCGGCGCCGGCGTCGAAGGTCTTGCAGCGCCCGTCGGCGGCCAGCATCCGGGCCTTGCACAGCGCCACCGTGGTTTCGGGCAGCAGCATCAAGCTGACCCCGCCGGCCAGGGCCATGTCGCACTCGCCGCCCCGCAGGCTCTGGCACGCCAGGTGCACCGACACCAGCGACGACGAGCACGCCGTGTCCACAACCACGCTCGGGCCACGGAGTCCCAGCACATAGGAGAGCCGCCCGCTGGCGAAGTTGAAGGCGTTGCCCGTGCCGACATACGCATCGATGGCCGCCGGGTCGCCGTCCCTCATGCAGACCTGGGCATAGTCGTAGGCGGTCATCGCCACGAAGACACCCCCACGGGTACCGCGGAGTCGATCGGGCGCCACGCCCGCGTTCTCCAGCGCCTCCCAGCTCACCTCGAGCACCAGCCGATGCTGGGGGTCCATCGCCATCGCTTCGCGAGGGGGGATGCCGAACACGCCCGCGTCGAACTCGGCCGCCGACCGGATGAAGCCGCCGTGGCGCGTGTACATCTTCGCGGGCACGTCGGGATCCGGGTGGTAGTAGGCATCGACGTCCCAGCGGTCGGGCGGCACCTCAACGACGGCGTCGCGTCCCTCCCGCAGCAGTGCCCAGTAATCCTCGACGGAGTCCGCGCCGCCCGGGAAGCGGCAACCCATGCCGACTATGGCGATGGGCTCGGTCCTCGCCTCCTCGGCGGCCGCGAGCTTCGACCGCGCGTGCCGCAGCTCGATGAAGGCCCGACGGAGGACCTCCTCCCGGTCGGGCCGGGACGGCGCGGCGGCGCGTTGGCCGCTCACCGCCGCCGCCCTTCTTCCAGCTCGGCGGCCAGCAGGGCCAGTAGCTCTGACTCGGACAATCCCTCCAACTCGGCGGTGTCCGCCTCCTGCTCGACGCTCTCGTCGGCACCGGTGGGGATCGCCTGCGGTTCGGCAAGCGAGAGGATGTCCTCCACGAGGTAGGCGGCGAACGCTTCGATGTTGGGGTACTCGAACGCCGCGGTTGCGGGCATCACGATCCCGAGGGCCACCTCGAGTCGCGTCTTGAGGTCGACGCTCGTCATCGAGTCCAGCCCGGCCTCGAAGAATCCGAGCTGCGGGTCCATCCGGACACCTGGAGCCAATCCCAGGACCTCGCCGACATGGCGCTGTAGGTAGCCCACGGCCAGCTCGTACCGCCGCGCTGGCGGCGCCTCCTGAAGCTCGGCGATCAGAGCCAGGCCCTCGGCCGAGGCGGTCCCGGCCGCCGGAGGAGCGCCAGCCTCGATGAGGTCGAACAGCGGCCGGCGGCGCTTGGCTTCGAACACCGGCTTGAACTTGTGCCACTCGACAGGGGCGACGGTCCTTTGCGCGAGCGGCGACGCTGCCAACTGCTCCAGCGCAGCGAAGCCGACGTCTTCGGGGATCACACCCAGCCCGAGTGCCTGGAAATACGCCTGCGCCTCGGCCGACACCATGTCGCTTCCCGCCCACCAGCCCCAGTTGACGGAGAGGGCCGGGAGACCGAGCCGGTGCCGGAAATGTGCGAACGCGTCCTGGAAGTGGTTGGCCGACACGTAGTGCGCCGCCAGCGCCGAGCCCCAGACGGATGCCGCCGAGGAGAACATCACGAAAAAGTCGAGATCGAGGTCGTACGTGACACGATGGAGCACGAGAGTCCCTTCGACCTTGGGCCGCAGGACGGAACGGAAGTCGTCGGCCGCGACCTCCCGGATCGTCTGAGGCTTGAATACGCCAGCGGCGTGCACGACGCCGCGCAGCGGCGGGCGTCCGCCGGCACCGGACCGAACGACGGCGGCCATGTCACCCTCGTCGGCGACATCGGCCTTCGGCGTCTCGACCCGCACCCCAAGGGATTCCAGGTAGGTGATGGTGGACGCCGCCTTGCCGTCCTCGGACCCGGGGACCACGGACGCCCAGTTCGAACGCTCGGGCAGTGCGCGACGGCCCGTCAGGATGAGGTGCCTGGCTCCCTGCTCCGCCATCCAGAGCGCCACCTTCAGGCCCAAGGCGCCGCGTCCGCCGGCGATTAGGTACGACGCGTCTCCACGAAGGCGAAGCGACTCGGGCCGTTCGATGGCGCCGTGGCTGCGAACGAGCCGGGCGACGTAGCGGGAACCGCCACGGTAGGCGACCTGATCGTCGCCGTCGGACGCGAACATCTCGCCGACGAGGGTGGTCGCTTCGTCCTCGGCCCCCGCAGGGCTCAGGTCGATCAGCCCGCCCCATACTTCCGGATGCTCGAGCGCAATCACCCGGCCGAGACCCCACAGCAGGGCTTCGCCCGGCCGCACCGGTTGCTCGCCGTCGACCGGCTCGGCTCCCCGGCTCACCAACCACAGCCTCGTTCCGGAGGGCGCGTCGGGGCCGGTCAGGATCTTCGCCAGCGCCAGCACCGCCTCCCACGGCGCGGGCGCCTCGGCCGGGTGGTCGGCGCCGAACGCAGGCCGCGACAGAACGACCACGCCGTCGAGGGACGCGCCGTCCGCTCCGGCTACATCGTCGACCAGGCGACGAAGTTGGTCCTCGTCACCGACGCGTTCGATCTCCCACCGCCGCCGTCCCAGCCGATCGAACCGGTCCCCCCAGAACGCGACCGAGCACCGATGTCCGATGGCCTCGATCTGGTCGCCGAGCCGGCGCGCCAAGTCGTCCTGGTCGCTCAGCACCAGCCACGACCCGGGAGGCCCGCGATGTGCCGGCACGGCTCCCGGTGCCCGGTGCTGGTTCCCGTGCCACTCGATCTCGTAGTACAGGTCCCCGATCCGGCGACCGAGCGCACGGCGGACCAGTGACCGGTCGACCGGCTCGTAGCCGACGTCGGTGAGATCGGCGGCAACGCCTCCCGACTCGTCGAGGAGACGGACGTCCGCATGCGGCCTGCCACCGTGCGAACGTATGGACACGTGGGCCCATACCGGCGGCGCGGTGCGGTCGCCCAACCGCACCGAGCTGATGCTCGCGGGCAGGAAAGCGGTGGGGGCAGTTGCGGCCGGAGCGACGGCGGCGTGCAGCTGTAGCGCCGTCTCGAGCACGAGGGGGTGCAGGACGTAGCCGTCGGAGCTCATCTCCGCCGGGAGCCGCAACTCGGCCAGTGCCTGGCCATCGCCTCGCCAGAACCGCGCCACGATGTCGCCGATCGGGCCCCACGCGACTCCGGCGCGACCGCACACGGCTCGCACCTCGGCGACGGAGACCTCCTGCGGGCAGCGGACCCGCAGGTCATCCAAGGTGGGCGCAGTGTCCGGCGCTTCCGTGTGAGCGACGAGCCGGCCGGTGGCCAGCAGGGCGGGCGGAACATCTGAGCGCTCCTCGGCGCGGCCGAGCACCTCGAACGACATCTGACCCGCGTCGCCACGACTCAGCACGACCTGCGCGGCCGGTGCGTCGGCGCCCCACAGGACGAGCGGATCACGGACAGCCACGTCGTGCAGCGCCCACCTCGGTTCGGGCTCGGTCCGCGACGCGGCCGCAAGGACCATCTCGACCATCGCCGAGACAGGCAACAACGGCACACCGGCGACGTGATGCTCATGGAGGTAGGCGAGGCGCGAGGCGTCGAGGTCCGATTCGAAGTACCGGTCACCGCCTGATTTCATCGCGTCGAATCGCCGGTCCAGCAGAGGGTGTTCCTCGTCACGGTGCGCGCCGCCGCGGTCACCGCGACCGGCGGTCGTGGACCGATCGGCACTGGACCCCGGCGTGAACCAGCATCGTTGGCGATCCCACCGGTAGCACGGCAGCCGCAGCGGCGGCCCGTCCCCGGGGTGGACGCGGCGGTCGTCCATCGGCTGGCCGCGCACGTGGAGCGCGCCCAACGCCCCCAACATGGTGGCGCGCTCCTCCTGGCCGCGCTCAATCGACCCGACCACGGTGCCATCCCGCTCGGTGTCACTCAGGCACCGGCTGATGGCCGACGCCAGAACCGGGTGGGGACCGACCTCGACGACCAGGTTGTGACGCCCGGTCGCCGCCAGGTGGAACGCGTCCAAGAACCGGACGGCGTCGGTGACGTTCGCAGCCCAGTGGGCGGCACTGAAGTCGCCGTCGGTCCCCGCCCGCCCGGTGACCGTCGAAAAGATCGGCAGCTCGGGGGGGCGCGGTGCCAGGTCTGCGAGCGCGTCCAACATCGGTGCGCGACAGGGCGCCATCTGGCCGCTGTGGAACGCGTAGGTGCCGGGCAGCACCCGGCAGAAGACCTGCCGCGCCTGCGTGGCGGCCAGCAGGTCGTCGACCGCGTCCGGCTCGCCCGACACCACCGTCGTGCGGGCGTTGTTGCGCGCTGCGAGCCACAGGCGGTTGCGGTAGGGCGCTAACGCGTCCATGGTCTCTTCCGCCGAGAGCCCCAGCGCTGCCATCTTCCCCTTGCCCTTGTGCGCCTGCATCGCCCGGCCGCGGTGGACGATGACCCGGATGGCGTCGTCGAGGTCCAACGCGCCGGCCGTGTAGGCAGCGGCCACCTCGCCCGCGCTGTGACCGACGACGGCGTCGGGCACGACACCCCACGAACGCCATAGCGAGACCAACGCGATCTGAAGTGCGAACAGCGCCGGCTGTGCGATCTCGGTGTCGTCGAGGCGAGCCCGCCCCTCGTCCGCATCGAGTTGCGAGACGAGCGACCACCCGGCGTGCCGCTGGACCAGCGCGTCACACCGTTCGATCGCCTCGCGGTAGACGGGCTCGCGATCCATCAGGCCCTGGCCCATTCCCACCCACTGCCCGCCCTGGCCGGAGAAGACGAAGATCAGCTTCCTCGCCTGCTCGCCCAACGCCTCCCCAGCCGACAGGTACGGCACGGCCTGGTGCCGGAGCCACGTGGCGAGACCGGCGCTCGCCTCCCGGGAGGATCGCGCAACGATCGACAGGCGATGCTGGTGGCGGGCGCGATGGCGGGCGGCCGTGCGGCACACCTCTGACCAGGAGGGGGCGCCGGTCGTGGCGCCGGACAGAAAGTCTTGGAACTCCCGGGCCAGGGCGTCGAGGGCCCTGGAAGTGCGAGCCGAGAGGACGAGCAGGTGAGCCTCGTCGGGGCCCGGAGCGACCTCGCCGGCCGTGCCGTCCTCGGGCGCGGGACGCTCCTGGACGAGCACATGGGCATTGGTCCCGCTGAAGCCGAACGAGCTGACGCCGGCGATCCGCGGGCGGTCGCCGGCGCGCCACGGTATGAGCTGGTCCGCGACCCGGATGGGAAGCTCGTCCCAGGGGACGTACGGGCTGGGATCGCGGAAGTGCAGGTGTGGCGGGATCTCGCCGCGGTCCAGCGCCAGGATGACCTTGATCAGACCGGCCACGCCGGCGGCCGCCTCGAGGTGCCCGAAGTTCGTCTTGACCGACCCGACCAGGAGGGGGCGATCCGGAGGCCGCCCGTCGCCCAGCACGGCAGCCAGCGACTGCAGCTCGATCGGATCGCCGAGCGGCGTCCCGGTGCCGTGGGCTTCCACGTAGTCCACATCGGCCGCGCCCAGCGACGACGCCGCCAGTGCATCGCGGATCACGGCCTGCTGCGCGGGGCCGTTGGGGACGGTCAGCCCCGCGCTGCGGCCGTCCTGGTTGACGGCCGAGCCACGGATCAGCGCCCAGATGCGGTCGCCGTCGTCCTGCGCTTGGGACAGCCGCTTGAGCACCAGCACGCCGCATCCCTCGCCCCGCCCGTACCCGTCCGCCGCCGCGTCGAAGGACTTGCAGCGGCCGTCGGGTGACAGCGCCCGCATCTTGGCCATGCTGATCGACGTCGTCGGCGAGAGCATCAGGTTCACGCCCGCGGCGAGCACCATGGAGGACTCCCCCGCGCGCAGGCTCTGCACCGCGAGATGGACGGCCACGAGCGACGACGAGCAGGCAGTGTCGACCGCGAGGCTCGGGCCCTGAAGCCCCAACACGTACGACACGCGGCCAGCGGCGACGCTGAACGTGTTGCCTGTGGCCACGTAGGGATCGACGTCCGGGACGCCGTTCGAGCTGATCAACTGGAGATAGTCGCTCGTGTTGATGCCGACGAACACACCGGTCCGGCTTCCAGCGAGCTCACTTACGACCTGGCCCGCATCCTCGAGTGCCTCCCAGCTCAGCTCGAGTAGCAGCCGCTGCTGCGGGTCCATCGTCGACGCCTCGCGAGGCGAGATGCCGAACGCCTCCGGATCGAACTCGTCAACGTGGGCATTGATGAAGCCGCCGTGGCGTGTGTACATCTTCATGGGCGCATCCGGGTCGGGGTCGTAAAAGGCGTCGGCGTCCCACCGGTCGGGCGG
>JBOGIC010000497.1:0-11619 GCA_050744985.1 Acidimicrobiales bacterium | reverse complement strand
GGTACACGAACTGGGCGTCACGTTCGGGGTGCTGGGAGCCCTCGAGTTGCTTGGCGGTGGCCTGCAATGAGAACTCCATCTCCACCAGCAGCCGCCCCACCGTGTCGGCGCTGACCTGGTGCCCCATGGCCTGCAGGGCGCTCGCGATGTGGCCTGTCGACTTCGACGTCCACCGCAGCGGGCACATCGGGTCACCCCGGGCGTCGGGCTCGACCAGGTCGTCGAGGTTCAACAGCAGGTCGGGGTCCTTGTCGATCAGGCGCTTGCGGCCCGCCCCCGGGCGGCGGACAGGCGCGGCGGGGTCGACGCCGGCATCGACCTCCGCCACCGCCTTCTGCACCGTCGAGCGGGCCATCGCCGCAGCCCGTGACACCATCGCGATCCCGCCTCGACCCAGGGCCCGAGCCTGCGCCCCCGCCAGCACCCGACGCTGACGCTCATCGAGCAACGGCAGCACCGTGGCGAACATCTGCGCCAACGCGGCCTCGGCCACCTCCACATCGCGAGTCTACTGCCGACGCCCTCACTCGACTGAGTTATTCTGCGGAGGCTCCTTACCCGATTCGTTGGTCACATCGGGAACGACGTGGACCACGTCGAACGCCCACCTTCGTAAGACGCTTCCCGAATTTCCCTCCCAGGTCCTCGCCGACAAGGTCTGGACCGCTATGAGGTCCTACTCCTTCGGGGCTCGCTCGACCGGGCTACACCTGGGCTACACCTGGGCTACACCCGGCTGAGCTGAACCGGCCGAGGCAGGGGCTTTGTTTCGAACAATTGGTCCTGGTTCGCCCAAAGCCGGATTCGAGGGACGTCAAATCAAACGGATGGACGTATGCTCACTCACGTCATACTGCTCCGCAGAGCGTGCGTGCTCATCCGACGGTGTTGTTGACGTCGTCCCGCAGAACCACGGCTGCTCAAGACGCCGAAGTCATCGCCGCCCGGTCGTGCCTTCAGTTGTCATTGGGTGGAACGCCCTGGCGCCCGTCAGATCGAAGTGGAGTGTGTCGTGGTGGGCGGGCAGGACAGCTCATGCGCTGCTATGAGGCGCCGCGCAGGATAATGTCACTTTGATCACCATTGCAGCCCGTTGAAGAAGGTAGCAACAAAGATGTAGGCGCCAATGAGGGCCGCCAGACCAATAACGACTACAATGATCCCAGTGATATCGCGACGATTCACTCTAAACCACCTCCGGTAAGGCTGGCGAGATGCGCAGCCAAGTCCTCCGCCATGCGCCGATAGCCAGCGGCCGTGGGATGCATCGAGTCATCCGGCTCGGTCACGACGCCAGCATTTACAAATGGCTCATCGGCACACATGTCGTGGCCGTCGAAGCGGTTCAGTTCGCTGAGCACCGTAAGCCGGCTCGATCCAACATGGGCGACGGCTGCCGAGATGACTCGATCCATGTCGGCAGTGCGTGCTCGGATCCACATTCGCTCATTTTCGTCCACATCGCGATAGATAGGGCAGTCAGTTGGTGCTCCTCCCGCTGCGAAGATTTGCGGGTAGGTCAGGACCACCACCTGAGCAGGGACTAAGACCTGAGGTACAGAGGTTACATCAAGAATTGTTTGATAGACCTCGACAAGTCGATCGAACAGGTCCTCGATCTCCTGCTGCTTGTTCGGGTACTCCTGATCGCAGTGCGTCGGCAGTGGCACAACCAGAGCACAGTGGCGGAGCACTTCTGCGAATCCCGCATCGTTGCCTCCGATTGTGACAGTCACCAGGTCGGCTTCGTACGGCGAGATCAGCCCCACCTGTTGTGACAAGAGATCGCTGGTTGTCGCACCTGTACAGGCGAAGAAGTGCAGGTCAGGTTGAGGCTCCGGTGCGAGCTCATTTGCATAGACTGGAGCAAAGCTGTGGGGAGAACGGTTACACGGCACTTCTTCATCGTCTGTTCCTTCACCAGACGAATAGGAGTCACCCAGCGCGATGTAGTCTGGCGGTCCGGGAATAATGGGGTTTGAAACCTGGGAGCGGGCTAGCTGGTTGCGGTCATCGTTGAACGCGACGACTACGAACGCATAGATCCCGATGTTGTCTGTAAGGCCGGTCACGATCGTCGAACGTGCGCCAGCCGGCGGAGTGGTCCCGCCGCAGCCGGAGCACTCTTCCGAACCACTGAACTCAATCTCGTAACGTGTTACCGGCTGCGTCGGTGGCTCCCACGTCACAGTTGCAGATCCGACGGCTTTTTTCGCCGTGACCATCGTCGGCGGATCGAGTGGCGGGACTGTCGTCGTGGTAGTCGAGGGCATGGTGGTGGTGGTGGTTGTGGTCGGCGCGACGGTCGTCGTCGTGGAGACCACTGTTGACGTGGTCGAAGTCGTGACCACAGTCGTAGACGTCGTGGCCAACGTCGTCGTGGTTGTCGAGCTGACCACGGTGAAGGTGTTCGGCCCGACCTGAGTGCCGAGTTGTCGCGTGTCCCAGGGCATCGCCCATAGGTTGTACGTTCCGGCGCCTAGGCCCGGAATCGAAAGCGTGGCGACCGACCCCGAGGCGGTGACGGCGCTCCAATTCTCGATGATCTTGGAGCCGCCTGTCGTGTAGAGCCAGAAGTACACATACCCCGAGAAGCCGTACGGCTCCGAATAGCGCGCCGTGACCTGCGAGGGGGTCGCGCCGTTTGCCCCGTTGGCGGGCGTGACTTGGCTGGCCGCCGGTGGAAGCGTGTCAATGAAGAACCACTGCGGCCAGGACCAGGCCGAGGAGTACTGTGCCCCGTCGTGGCCGATGACCCTGACGTAGTACCAGTTGTCGGGCAGGGCGGGGACGTTGAGCGTGGCCCGGCACCCGGCGCACAGGGTCCCGCTCCACTGCGACCACTGCAGCTGGTTCTGGTTGTTCCACACGCCGAACGCCAACTGCCCGAAGCCACCGTCGGGGTCCGAGTAGATTGCCGACACGGACGTGGTGGACGTCCCGAGAGTCGTACCGTGCGCGGGCGTCACTCCCGAGGGCACCGCCGGTGGGCGGTTGGGCGGCGTATACCAGACGTGTAAGGCTGGCGGCGCGCCGCCCTCAGTCGAGCCGTACCTCTTGTACATGTTGTTGTCGGACTCGTTGGTGGCACGCAGCGAGATGGAGCCCTGCTGTTCGCTCACGCTGGCCCAGTGGCCGGCCATGCCGGTCACGTCCCACTTGGCGGTACGGGCGCCGCAGGTCGTCCCCTCCCAGGTCCCTCCCACCCCGTTGGGGGCGACTTCCGCGCCGGGGAAGTCGCGCATGGTACGCCCGTCCCAGCCCTGGGTTACGCGGTAGGCGGGCTCCGGCCAGTAGCCGCAGTTCCAAGAGTGGCGCTCGGCCAGGTGCAGCTCGGCGTGCTGCACGGAAGCCCCGGCCAGCGCCGCGGTGTCGAAGTGCATATACGACCGGCCGATGTGACCGTCGCGGCCTCCGCCGTCGTAGGTGCCGACCTTCAGCTCGGCGTCGTAGGAGTTGTCCCGGCTGAAGTTCTGCATGACGTAGGTGTCGTCGCCCCACGATGCGTTGTGGATTTCTGGGTCGACGATCACCGGGTAGACCCGGGCGGGGTCGTCGAGCCAGGCGGGGTCGAGGCGGACCTCCAGTGCTGTCCCGTCCTTGCCCCACGGGATCAGGGCGTAAACGACATCGAGGGACATCGGCGCCTCGCCTGAGCGGGTGTCGACGTTGGAGTCGGTCATGAAGCCGTGCGGGGTCCGGGCCCGTTCGGCGCCGGTCTCGTCGCGGTAGATCACATCGCCGGCCTCGTTGATCGAGGCGGTGAGGCCCTTGAGCTCAAGAGGGAACACGAAGCGGTACGGGGCCAACCGCGACGCCAGGACCAGCTCCTCCTTGACGCCGTTGGCCCGGGACGTGAGCCGGACGTCGGTGTCCCTGCGTACCTTGGGGTAGGTCGCGGTCTTGGCGTCGGCCTTGGCGGTGACCTTGGCTGCCCCGTCGAGGGAGAAGCCGACAGAGTGCTTGTCGTCCACGGACAGGCGGGCCAAGGCGGCATCCGTGGAGGATGCGGCGACTGACAGGTCGAAAGCATTGGCGGCGGCATGGCGGCGGCCGTCCGTGCCGGCCACAAGCGACTCGTCGATGTCGGCCCACCGCCCTTGGGCGTCCTTGAAGTGGACGGGCGCGTCGTAGAGTTCGGTGCGGAGCTGGCCGGGCTCGTCGCCGACGAAGGTCCTGGAGTTGGCAGTGCGGCGGTCGACCAGCTCTTCGCCGGGCTTGGCCTGGGCCAAGGCGGGAGGCTGACCTGACGCTTCCTGGTCCGGGGTCGGAACCTCTATCGAGGGTGGTTCCATGCCGCTCCTGGTTGTCGCCGCGTCGGCGGGTAAGGATGCGGGAGAACCCGGCACCGAGGACGGCGCCTGGGCCGAAGACGGCCTCATGTCGAGTTGCACCGATCCCACGAATGTGGCCACCGCCAGCGCCGTCATTATGCACGTCCGTCCAGGACTGCGATAGCCCGTAACGCGGAACTCGCCCGTCTTCATAACCGTCCTCCTTCTGCGGGAAACTCCCGTAGCCGCCACAAGCCCGGTGTGCCGAAGACGAGCAGCCGCCGCTTCTCCTGGCTTAAGGCGTCGGCGTCCGGAAACGGGGACTTGAGAGATTCTTGCGAGCTCTCGGTCAAGCGGGAGGGACGAGCGGTCGCATGCCGGCGAAGAACGCCGGGGGGAACGGCATCAAACAGAGGTCCGAGGACGGCCAACAGGCGCTGGACACCGGTCGAGTTGGATCCTCTCCTCGCTTGCATTGTCTTCTTCGGCGCCGGCGCTGCGGGAACGCGTCCGGTTTCAAGGACTTCTTGATCCGGAAGAGGCTCTGCGATCATCGGGCGAAGCGATCCGACACTAGGCACCACAGGTGCTGACGAAGGCGGTCGCGAAGAGAGCCGTCGTCGCTCGTCCGAACCTCCCGACCGGACGGGCCTTGGGGTCATGACCCGCACCGATGCCATGGCCGGCCAGAGTTACGTGATTGCGCGAATCGGAGGCGATGCGAGACGCCCAGCGGTCGAAGGCCTAGGAGCTACTGCTGCGCCTCAACATGGACAGTCTGTTCCGGCACCTCGAGATCGAGGCCGCCGCATAGACAATCGTTTGTCGATAGGAGGCGCGCTAGCTCCTAGTAGCGCTATAACGGGGTGGCGTCGTTTCGACGTCGGAGGCGGTACGTCACCGGCGCGTTCGATGAGATTGGAGCACACGTTGCCAGGTCGGTGAGCGGCGACGGGAGGATGGGAGGAAGGCGCACGGGGTCGCCAGCGGCGTCGCGCGTGCGAGCGTCCTTAGCGCCGACTTTCGCGTCCAGGCCTGACTGACGCCCCCGGGCCCGTGGCACGGTCACTGACCGAGCAGAAGCCTTGGCGCACAAGGACCCTTGGCGCCGGTCGAGCGTGCAGTCACGCAAGGCATGGGGCAGATCACGGTGACTGGTGGGCGCCGGTCCAGGGAGCACTGCTGCGGGAGGATCGCGGAGGTCGGGGTGCCCCGCGGCTTGATCTGGGGCCACAAGCCTGAAATTACAGGGCTGTAGGCCGTGTCGTCTACCCGGCCCCGGGAGGGTCGGTGCGCCTGGAGCGGCGTGGGCCGGGGGGCGCGGCGCCCCGCCTCGAGCCGGTGCGGGCCAAGGCCATCGGCGAGTGGACAGGCGCCTCCGCTTCGGCTTCCCGCCGCGTTGAACCTCAACGCGACTATCGCAACGACCCCGTCCCAAGGATCGACGCTAAAGATCCGAAAGACCCGCTCCACCCCGGCCAGGCGCTTGTAGGGCGACGACCTTCGCGGCGTCCATGACCCCAGCGGCACGTTGGTGCGCATCAAGCAGAGGCGGTCGAGGGCCGCACCACACGGCAGGCAGGTCGGCCCCTCCCGCTCGAGGATCAGGTCCAGGCCCTCACGATGGTTGGGAACCGGCCGTCAGGGGCACGCTTCCCACAGGCCGCGGCCGTCGACCCGCGCCTCCCGGGCCAGCTCGACGAACTCGTCGGCGTGGGCGACGTTGGGCGGGATCGTGAGCACGCTGGCATAGCCCTGGCGGACCAGCTCGGCGTTGACGAACAGGCCGCTGTCGCGCCGGTAGAGGTAGGCCAGGAGCCGCCCGTACCGGTCGTGCTGCTCCACGTCGCCCACGAGCCGCACGGCGGTGCCCGCCGGCAGCGTGGAGGTCAGGAAGCGGCTGGCCTCCTGCCCGAAGCACCCCACCGGGCGCCGGGGATCCTTCGTCTCCGGCGCGTCGACGCCGATGAGCCGGACGGTCTGCTTCCCGGTGACGACGACGGTGTCGCCGTCGACCACCCGCTCGATCGCAACGTCGACGCCCGCCGGCAGCCCCGCCGCCGGCGGCCCGGCAATGACACGCGGCGCGGTGTCGTGGGCACACGCGGCGAGCAAGAGCGCGCTGACCAGGACGAACGCGCGGGCAGCGGGCGCCACGGCGTGAGCGGGTGTCAGTGCGTCAGGCGGCGCGTGTGCCGGCCTGGCGGAGGGCTTCGCGGGCCTGGGCGACGCCCCGGCGGCCGATTTCCCGGGTGTGCTCGTCGAGCCGCCAGGGCCGTTGGCCCTCGTCGTCGTCGTCGAGCAGCACGAGCTGGTCGTTCATGTCACCAGGATGCCAGGGGGGTGAGACAGTCTGTTCATGCCCGATGCCCCCTTGCGTCGAAACGGGACGGGTAGGGTAGAGGCAAACCTGACAGACCACCCCGACATCCGGTATCAAGGGGCGTTCCGAAAGAGTCGATAAGTAGGGAAGCAGGGCGACCCGCCCAACGTTGGAGAGAAGGATGAGCGAGACACTCGAGAACGACGCGATCACCCAGGCGCTGCAGATCATCGATCGCAGTCTGGGCAAGCTGCACGAGCGTGAGCTTGTGTCGACGGCCGAGGTTTCCGACCTCCTGCTCGACATGCGCTCGGTGCTGGTTGCCACGGAGCTTGAGATCGAGCTCGAGCGCACCCCCGCGGCCGCGAACTAGTCCGACCGCTCCTTCAGGGGCATCAGCCTCCGTCCCACTAACCCCAGCACGACCCCTACGGCCGCGCCTCCCAGCACGTCCGACGCGTGGTGGATCTTGACGTACACACGGCTCGACGCCACCACGACCCCGACGGCGGCGTAGAGCGGCCAGAGCGGGTCGTCCTCCGCCAAGAGGATCGTGTTGCAGGCGGCCGCGGTGGCGTGGCCGCTGGGAAAGCTGCTGGTCAGCGGGCGGCGGAGCTTGTGGGGCCGGTCGACGTCCCACGGTGGCCGGGTGCGGCGGAAGAACGACTTGATGACGCCGTTGACCAGCGCCGACTCGACGAGCGCGCCGGCGAAGAGCCGCACCGCCGCCCGTTCGTGGCGCCGGGACCGCACGCCCCGAGCGGCGCCGAGGAGCAGCCAGATGACGCTGAAGTCGCCCAGCTCCGACGCGGCGTAGAACAGCCGGTCGGGGACGCGATGCCCGCGGAGCCGGTCGAAGCCGACCTCGACCCCCTGGTCGAAGCGCCTGACGAGAGCTCGACCATGGGCCAACACGGCCCGTGACCCTATAGCGACGGAGCGGGCAGAAGCTCGGAGGCCCGGGCCGGGTCGCCCCCGTAGGCCGGGCAGTAGGGCCGGAACGCGCACCAGTCGCACAGCCGCGACGTGCGGGGCCGGAAGTCCTCCCGCTCGCACGCCCGCTCGACCGCCTGCCAGATGGCAATCGTGCGCTGCTGCAAACCCCGGATCGACTGCTCGGACGGGTAGGCCACGATGGCCACGGGCTCGCTCAGGTAGAGCAGCTGCACCCGGCTGGGCCGCTCGCCGTACACCTGCT
Organism: Acidimicrobiales bacterium; assembly: GCA_050744985.1. Lineage (GTDB taxonomy): Bacteria > Actinomycetota > Acidimicrobiia > Acidimicrobiales > AC-14 > JBOGIC01. The sequence goes on along the minus strand of JBOGIC010000497.1, from coordinate 3,824 downwards.
CGCACAGGTAGGCATAGAAGTGCACCCCGCCCAGGCGTTGCTGCTCGGCGAACACCGGGGGCACGCCGCCGGTCTTGTAGTCGGTGACGACGAGACCACCCTGCTCGTCGCGTTCGAGGCGGTCGATGATGCCACGCAGCGTGAGGGTGCCGACCTGGACCTCCAGTTGGAGCTCGAGGCCGACGGGCTCGATCGTCGTGGGGTCTTCGAGCTCGAAGTATCGCTCGACCAGGACTTCGGCCTCGGCGGCGAAGGCGGCCTCGGCCTCGGCGTCCAGCCCCAGCCCCGCGAACTCGGGATCGTCCGCCAGCTCGGCTCGGGCCTGGGCCAGGCACCGTCGCGCCGTCACCTTGGTGCGGACCGGCGCCGGCTCCTCGAGCAGGAGCTGCAGGGCCCGGTGGACGAGCGTGCCCTTGACCGCGGGCGTCGACGGCGGCTCCGGAAGGTGGTCGATCACCGAGAACCGGAACGCCAGCGCACAGTCCTTGAACGCCGCCACCTTGGACGGAGTCAGCGACATCGGGAGCGGTAGGGCCATCGGGAACCGAGCGTACCGAGGTGGGTGTGACAGGAGGCGGACCCCGCCGCCTACTCCACGTCGGCGACGATGTCGGCGACGATGGCGGCGGCGACCCGGTCGGGGTGCTCGAGGGGGCCGAAGTGGCTCAGGTCGTCGAAGACCCGCAGGCGCGCCCGAGGCAGGGCCTCGACGAGTTGCGTGGCGATGCCGGCGCCGATGGCGTCGACACGGCCCCCGGCCGCCACCACGGTGGGGCAGGCGACCTCGGGCAGCCGGGCGAATCGGTCGTCGTCGAGGGCCCGCAGGTAGATGTCGGCCTCCACGTCGCGCGGGCAGCTCAGGGTGACCGAGCCGTCGGGCGCCTCGGCGAAGGCCCCGTCGATGTAGCCCCGGAGGGCCTCGGGGTCGAGGGTCGAGAACGGCGGCTTGGCAGCGAAGTTCTCGTGGGCGTCCTGGCGGGACGGGAAACGGTCACGCCGCCGCCGCGCTCCTTCCGCCATGCGCTCGGCCCGGCCCTGCGCCCGGGCTCGTTCGGGCCAGACGATGGGCTCGTAGCACCACAGGGCCGAGAACGTGCCCGGGCGGTCGGCCTCGGCCATCAGCAGGGCGGCGCCGCCCGACGAGTGCCCGACGCCCACGGGACGGTCGAGCCCGAGGCCGTCCACCGCGGCACGCACGTCGGCGGTGAAGCCCCGCCAGATGCCTTCGGTGCCGTGGGCGGGCTGCGTCGAGCGGCCGTGGCCGCGCAGATCGAGCCCGTAGGAACCGAACGCCGGAGCCAGGCGTGAGGCGAGCGGCGCCCACACGCCGGCACACATCCCGGTGGCGTGGGCGAACAGCAGAGGCCGCCCTCCCGCCACGGCGTTCGGGTCACGCAGGCCGGCCACGGCGTTCGGGTCACGCAGGCCGGCCCCGGCCCAGTCGTAGACGGCCACCTCGACCCCGTCGGTCGAGGGGAGGCGGCGCATCGGCGGGCCACGGTAGCGTGCTCCGATCGTCGACCGGCCCGACCTCCTCGCCGTCCAGCAGGCCAACGCGGACTTCTACGCCGCGTTCGAGGGTCGCGATCTCGACGCCATGAGCAGGCTGTGGGAGCACACCGACCGCGTCGTGTGCACGCATCCCGGCTGGGCCAGCCTGCGGGGGTGGGCGCAGGTCTCGGCCTCGTTCTTCGCCCTGTTCCAGAACGCCGAGCACCTGCAGTTCATCCTCACCAACGAGCGGGTGCAGGTGCTGGGCGAGGCCGGCTGGGTGTCGGTGGACGAGAACATCCTCGACGCCGACGGCGCCACGACCGTCGCCGCCCTCAACCTCTGGGCCCGCCAGCCCGACGGGAGCTGGCGGATGGTGGCCCACCACGGGTCACCGGTGACGGCGTCGGCCGAGGCGAGCGGGGCCCAGGACGAGGAAGAAGGCCTAGACTAAAGCCCATGACGGACATCCCGGTTCCCCTGGACGGACGCGTGCCCTTGGTGCGGCGTGGGAGCCAGGGCTCCTTCGTCAGGCGGCTCCAGGCGCTGCTGAACGCGCTGCGAAACGCCGGCCTGGCGGAGGACGGCGACTTCGGCCCGGCCACCGAAGGGGCCGTGCGCAACTTCCAGACATCGGCGCACATCGTCGTCGACGGGATCGTCGGGTCGCAGACCTGGGGTGCCCTGGTCACCCTCAACGAGCCGCTGGCGCAGATCACGGTCCGCCAGCCCTTGCCGTTCGACCTGGTCGGCGGCGTCGCCGGCGTCGCCGGTATCGGCACTGCCTTCGAGGCCACGATCAGCCTGCGGGCCTACGACGCCAATGGCAACCAGGTCGCCGCCGGCTTCCTCAACGGAGGTGGCAACGGCGTGCTCAACCAGTTCGCCGGGTTCTTCGACCTTCGCGCCACTCCGCCGGCGACCACCCAGGGCACGATCGAGGCCTTCGAGCAGTCGGCGAAGGACGGCAGCAAGCTGCATCTCGTCACCGTGCCCGTCGTCTACGGCACCGCCATCGACCCGACCTACTACGGCTTCGTCCAGCACGTGGTGGTCGCCGGCGACACGCTCTCGGCGCTGGCCCAGAGGTACTACGGCGACGCCTCCAGGTTCCCTCGCATCGCCCAGGCCAACCCCCACCTGATCGCGGACCCCAACCTGATCTTCGCCGGCCAGGTCTTCCGCATCCCCGTCGGGAGCGACTTCCGCTTTTGAGCTTGAGGGGCGTCAGTCGACGATCCCGTCGATGTCCACGAGGAGGTGGCGGGGGCCGCGCAGCGTGGTGTTGTGTCGGTACGGGGGCGGATCCTCGACCAGGCGCGGGTTGACCAGGCGGCGTACCAGCGCGGAGAGCGCGATCTGCACCTCGAGGCGGGCCATGGGCGCCCCGAAGCAGTAGTGGATGCCGCTGCCGAACCCGAGGTGCTGGTTGTCGGCCCGGTCGGGGTCGAAGCGCTCGGGATCGGGGAACCGCTTCGGGTCGCGGCTGCCGGCGGCGAGCAGCAGCGTGATGTGCGCTCCCTTGGGAATCGTCGTCCCGGCGATCGTGACGTCTTCGGCCGCAATCCGGTTGGGTAGGGCCTGGATAGGCGGCTCGAACCGCAGCAGCTCTTCCACGAGCCCGACGACGAGCTCGCGCTCGTTGCGGACCCGCTCGAGCAGGTCGGGATGGCGTAGCAGCATGAGCATCCCGTTCGTGGTCAGGTTGACCGTCGTCTCGTGCCCGGCGATGAGCAGCAGGATGGCGGTGCTGACCAGTTCGACGGGGTCCATCTGGCCGTCCGGCCCGTGGGCGGTCGCCAGCCGGGAGAGGATGTCGTCGCCCGGAGCGGCCTTCCGCTTCTCGGCCAGCTCGTAGAAGTAGAGGCCCATCTCGAGGCGGGCCTGGTCGATGTCGGCCTGGCGTGCCGCCCTGGCCTCGGCGGTCATGGAGGGGTCGAGGTCGGCGAGGGCGATGATCCTCTGGGACCACCCGTGGAATTGCGGCTCATCCTCCCGGGGGACGCCCAGCACGGCGCAGATGACCGAGACGGGGAACGGATAGGCGAAGTCGTCGACGATGTCGACCCGGCCCTTGCCGCGCATGGCGTCGATGAGCTCGTCAACCATGTCCGTCATGTGCTCCCGCAAGCCATCGACCCGGCCGGGCTGGTGGGGCGGCCCGAAGGTGGCCATGGCCATCCGCCGAAGCTTGTCGTGGTCGGGCGGATCGAGCCCGATGAACACCCGTCCTTCCTGGCCGCCGACCGACTGCGGCCGGCTGTGCGAGCTGATGCGGGGATCGTGCAGCAGGGCGACGATCTCGTCGTAGGTGCTCACGATGTACCAATCGT
>JBOGIC010000496.1:0-5559 GCA_050744985.1 Acidimicrobiales bacterium | reverse complement strand
ACCATGAACCGCCCGCCCATCGATGCGACCGTGGTGCGGTACGTGTACCCGCCGATCGTGACCCGTACGGCCGGGCGCCGGCTCGACCCCAACCCGGCCACGACCTCGTCGGGGACGCAGAACCCCGTCGCCGTCTTGCCACCCAACTCGATCACCGTTCGAAATCGCATCTCGTCCCCCTCTCGGTCTCACGGGTTCTGACGCTGCCGCGACCGCGAACTCATCGCTCCGGCGGCGTCTTCGATGCATCGTCGGTCAGCGCTTCGGCCTGGGCGGCTGTGCTCGGTTCGACGTCGTGCGGGATGGGTGGGGGGCGGGGAGAGCCTCAGGCCCCGAAGCTCGGTGCACGCCCAGTAGAGCACGCGCTCGAGCTCGTACTACGTGGGGACGCCACTTCGGCGGTAGGTCGTGACGGCGCCTCGGACGGGCTCGTAGCAGTACAGCCCGACGGCATCGTCATCTACGCTTCGAGGAGAAACTCGATCTCGATCTCACGGCTCTCATCGCCGGGGTACACGCCGTCAAGATTGTGCTCGGGAATGATGAGCCCTGGGACGCGGCGACGCACATACAGCGTGTCGAGCTCGGCACACTTCTCGAGGAGGCACGCGAGGACGTTGTTGAACCAGTCACCCTTGCCGTTCTGGAGCGCAGCGCTTAGCTCCTGGCTCTGTCGCCGCGTCTCCTCGTCTTGCCGTCAAACGCAATCGGGAGACCCGCGTCGAAGGCCGTCATCGCCTCAAGCAATGCCGACTCGACCTGGTTCCAACTCGTCGCGCCCGATTGGGAAAGCCGTTCGTACATCGCCCGCAGCGGCCCGCAGTAGGGATTCGTGAGGAGCACGGCCTTCGGGTTACGCGGGGCGATCCTGGGAGCGGGCGTCGTGGGCCCAGGGGTGGTCACCGCAGCGTTGGCAGCTCAGAGATTCCGTACAGCCGCAGGGCGGTGGCGGTGGCGGCGCCGACATCACGATCCGAGAACGCGGCAGCCAGCGCGCGTCGGTCGCCCTTCCCTACGGACTCGCAGAGGGGAACGCGGATGCGGCGGACGTATTGCGCCTGGAACCGGTAGCAGCCTCCGCGCATGCGGACGCAGTACGCGCCGACGAAGAGATTGGCCACATCCGACAGCAGGAGCCCGCCCAGCACCTCCAGGTCCCACGCGTCCGAGACCACGAAGTACAGGTTGTGGTGCGGGTAGTACGCGCCATCGTCGAGTACGGGGTGGGCCGCCGCCTTGAGATCAGGAATGACGAGCTTCCGGCGGGTCAGGAGGGTGGGGTCGACGCGGTCGATCGTTCGGTACCACTGCGTCGGACGCTTCTTCGCCACGTGCCGCGCCCTCAGCTCCGTCGCATGCGCGAAGTAATGCCGCGCCAGTCGCGGATACTCGGCGAGGTCGACCAGCTTCCCGTCGTCCCACGGGTTGACGAGGTACTGGCCCTGCCACTCGATGGATCCGCTCGATATGTCAGGAGCCTGGAGCAGCGGAAGCGACCGCCCGCTCTCGACCAGCTCGGGGTCGTTCGTGATGTAGACGTCGTCGCAGCCGGTCGCGACTCCGATACCCACTCGCGTCCCGGTGCTCACATCCTCGAGTGGTGGAAACCGAGCTTCGAGGTCGGCCAGCACCGCGAGTCGTGCCGGTGATCCCGCCGGCCACAGGTCCCGCCCACCAAACCAACCGTCGACTCGCGACGCCTCGAAGCTTGGCGCCGTGAGGGACCGCCTCCGCCGGTTCCGCAGATTCTGCGCCCACGCCGCCACCTTGGCCGAGTCGACCTCGCCGAACCGGCCGTTGGCCTCGACAACGTTGGTGTGACGTTGCACATCGTTGCGAAGGACGACGACGGCGGGGTACGCCGACACGTCGTCCTCGAAGGCGTCGACGTCGTGCATCGTGACGACGGTGTCGACGGAGTACGACCGGGTGATCAGGTCTCGGAGGGCCGCGCCGTACTGGTTCCGCATCCACCGATCGGCGCAGATGTAGCCGAGCACGCCCCTTGGCCGGAGAAGGTCGAGACCTCGCTCGATGAACCCGATGTAGATGTCGCTCCGACCTCGCATCGTCGGGCAGGTCCGCCGATAGGCGGCCATGACGGTCGCGGGAACGTTCTCGAGCCGGATGTAGGGAGGGTTGCCAACGACGAAGTCGACGGTGGCCGGTTCATGTTCGTGCAGCAGGAAGTCGGCAGTTGTGACCCAACGGCGCACGGCCGCATCAGCATCGACCGGCGTGAGGCCGGCCTCTTGGAGGCGCTCGCCGACAGCCTTGCGCGCCAGTTCGGCATTGGCTTCAAGTACGTCGAACGCCCGCAGTGCGCCGTGGACGGATCGCAGGTCGCGCCCATGGGATTCGGCCGACTCGATGAGCCGGTCGACTATCGGGCCGAGGAATGCCCCCGAGCCGCACGACGGCTCGACGAGCACCATCGACGCGAGGTCGCGGTCGGGGGTGTAGCCGACGAGATCGAGTATGAGGTCGACGACCCAGCGCCGCGTGAAAACTTCGCCGTAGTTTGCGCCGGGGCCCGCGGCAGGCTCACCGAGCGTCACCGGGCTTTCGATCAATTGGAGCTGCCTCGAGACCGACACCACGCCCACTTCCACGCCCATCTTTCTCGAACGTACGTTCGGGATACTATCGCTCTGCGGCTCATGGCGCAGGGACCGTCGGCACCGCGAAACGGTATGGCGACATCGCCGCGTTTTGCTCCGTGGGCTTCAGGGTCGCGCCATCGCCTCGATCGCCCGGATGAAGTCGGTCTTCGCGTCGGTGTACGCGAGACGGTCATCCCGGTAGGTCGCCGCCAGTTCTCGCTTCAAGACCTCGTACCGATCTCGGTCGTCGTCGTGCGCACGCAGCCAGTCGCGGAACCGGACGTGGCGCTCCCACCAGCCAAGGTTGGAGCGCTCGACCAGGTGCACCTGGTGCGTACGACGACCGTCGCTCCACCGTCTGAAGTAGCGGCGCTCAGGCAGGTCGTCCTCGAACTTCGGCACGTACTCGTAGCCGAGCGACTCCATCGCGGCGACGATCTCGGCGCTGTCGGCGAGCGTTCTCACACCGACCTGTATGTCGATGACCGGCTTGGCGGCCAGACCGGGCACGGCCGTACTGCCGATGTGCTCGACGTCCAGGACCCACGGCCCCAGCGCCGCCCGTAGCGCACGTCGCTCGGCGGCGAACCGCGCCGGCGAGCGGCTGTCGTAGGCCACAAGTTCGACGACATCGCCGTGACGATCAGCCACCTCTCCATCCTGCCACCTCGGACTCGGCCGTGAGGGGCAGCGACGGACGCCTCGCCGCGACGAGGACATGGCAGGATCCGACGCGTGAGGAACTCGACTGGGAGGCATAGCTGATGCCTCGGACGACCAGGTACCTGCTCTACGCCACAGGGCTTCTGCTGGCGGTATTCCTTGTCCTCGGGCTCCTACCGACTCGTGGTCTCGCCGTCGAATACCTACGCCCGCACCGAGAGGTGAACTGCGGCTCCGTGTTCGTGGCCAACGAGTGGACGAACGACGACGGGTGCGAGAAGTCAATCCTTGCCAGGATGCCCTGGATGGGTGGAGCCCTCGCGCTGTCGGTGCTGAGTGCGCTCGGAGCGGGAGTCCTGCTCGTCGTGGCCCATGACATGGACCGCGCGCGCGATCGTCGGGGGAGCGGCCCGGCGGATCTCGGCGAGCATGTCGAGTCTTCGGGCACCCGTTCCGTGCCGAGGCCGGGCTACGGCGGAGGGGGCGGCCCATCGGCCCATTTGGACAACCACTCGAGCAGCGGGATCCCTTGGTCTCGCCAGGCGTAGCCGTCGAGGGCGATCACTGAGCCGTTGGGCATCACGCACGAGTAGACCTGACAGCCCCAGAAACAAAAAGGGCAGGGCGTGCTCGGGCCACTCCCAGTCGGGAACCTCTGGATCGGGTGCGGAGAGGTGCTCGAGCATCTGCTCGACGTTGTCGCCGCGATCGTCCGTGGCACCATCGGCGACGCCCAGGATTCCGTAACCCGGTCCAAAGCCGCCGTTGGCCACCTCAAGGTAGACGGCGCGGAGCGCGTCCGGGAGCGGGAAGCCAACGCGATCTTCGGCTCGCTTGATCTGCTCAGGCGTTGCCACGGAAAAGCGACGGAACTCGGCGAACTCCCAAGCGTCGATGAAACGGCGGGGATCGTCGGCACGGGAACGAACCGCATCGATGAGTTGCCCGGGCAGCACCCCCACAGGTGAGAATGATGCCGGTCGCGGACGGGTTGGGGAGTTCGGCCGACCGCGGTGGGCCACAAATCGATAGCGCGGCAAGCGATCCACGGGCAAGATTGGGACGAGCCCAGGCGCGGGGGGGACGTGGCGGTCGACGAGTCGGAGATCGACGAGTTCGCAGCGTTGTTCCGGCGGTTCCTCGAGCGGATGGCCCGACCGGCGGGTGAAGGTCCGACCTTGGCCGAGCGGTTGGCCGACCATCTCGGGGTCGACCCGATCGGACTGTCCTCGATTGCCGAGAGCTTCGACTCCTGGGAGCACGCCAACGTTCAGGCCGCCCTCGACGCCTACCTGAATCAGCCCGGGCACGAGGGCCAACTGGTCGGCATCCTCGGCGGCCAGAAGCGGGCCTTCGGCATCGGCCTGTCCGACCTGTTGGTGACCCGTGCCATGAGCGTGGCGGGCATGCCGTCCACCGGCGCCGGCTCGGGTCCGGTCGACTTTGTGAACCTGGCCGCTGGGCCCGGGCGCACGCTGGCGTGCATTCAGTTCGGCGTGGCACTGGTGAGCGGCACCGAAGGCCGGCTCGCGGTGCTGGTTCGCAGCGCCGACGAGCGCAGCGGGCCGATGAGTGCACGCGTCACCGTCGAGGTCATGGCGCCTGAGCAGGCACAGGCCAGCGCGTTCCTCGCCCGGCTGCGTCGGCTCATGGTCGAGCACAACGTCTACCGGGGCCAGGTCGTCTCCCTCGCCCGCCGGCAGCCTCCGTACGGCACGATCGTGGTGGAGTTCCGTCCCCGCCCTGAGGTGCGCCGATCCGACATCGTCCTCGGCGACGGCGTCCTCGAGCGTATCGAGTCCCATGTCGTCGGCATCGGCGCCGAGGCCGCTCGCCTCCTGGCCGCCGGTCGCCATCTCAAGCGGGGACTGCTGCTGCACGGCCCTCCCGGTACCGGCAAGACGCTGACGGTGCGCTACCTGTCGAACCGCTTGGCCGATGCCACGGTGCTCGTGCTGTCCGGGCCGGCGCTGAGTCTGGTCGGACCGACCTGTGCGCTGGCCCGTACCCTCTCCCCCGCCGTCGTCGTCCTCGAAGACGTCGACCTGGTGGCCGAGGAGCGAACGATGCCGGGCATGGGACGGAACCCGCTGCTGTTCGAGCTGCTCAACGAGATGGAGGGCATGGCCGAGGATGCCGACGTCACCTTCCTCTTGACGACCAACCGACCGGACATTCTCGAACCGGCCTTGGCGGCCCGGCCGGGGCGTATCGACCTCGCCGTGGAAATCGAACTTCCCGATGACGAAGGCCGCCGGCGACTCTTCGACCTCTACGGGTCCGGCCTCGACCT
>JBOGIC010000495.1:0-10606 GCA_050744985.1 Acidimicrobiales bacterium | reverse complement strand
CCGCCGACGTTGGACATCTCGCGCTGGACCGTGCCCGGCGAACCCATCCACACCGCCGTGGACAGCTCGGGCGTGTAGCCGACGAACCAGGCGTTGAGGTTGTTGTCGGTGGAGCCGGTCTTGCCGGCCACGCCGTTGAACCACCCGGGGATGGCGGCCGCCGTGCCCGTGCCCCGCTGCACGACCTGGGTCAGGGTCTGGGTGACGGTGCGGGCGTGCTGCACCGAGATGGCCCGCTCCGGCTTGGGCTCGGCCTTGACGACCGTCTTGCCGGTGCTGTCCTCGACCGACTCGATGAAGTACGGCGCCCGCCGCTCGCCCTCGGTGGCGAGGGTGGCGTAGCCCGACGCCATCTGCAACGGCGTCGTGAGCGAGCTGCCGAGCGTGATGGACAGGTTGGGCTCCAGGCCGTTGGTGATGCCCATGCGCTGGGCGACGTCGACGACCTTCTGGGCCCCGACCAGCTTGACCAGCCGGGCGTAGGCGCAGTTCACCGAGTTCACGGTGGCCTCGGTGAGGGTCATCGTCCCGGCCCCGCTGCCGTCCGACGCGTTCTTCGCCTCCCAGATCGGGTCCACGGACCCGGGATTGGGGATCTTGCACGGCGCCGTGCCCAGGATCGTGTCGTTGGGGATGTACCCCGCCTCCAGCGCAGCCGCGAACGTGAACGTCTTGAACGCCGAGCCGGTCTGGCGGCCGTCGCCGTCGGTGACGAGGTTGAACTTCGACTGCTCGAAGCCGCGCCCGCCGACGAGCGCCCGCACCGCGCCGGTCTGGGGCTCGACCGACACCAGGGCGGCGGCGAACAGGCCGTCGGTGTCGGGCACGATCTCGGCCACCTTCTCCTCGGCCAGCTGCTGGAGGTGCGGGTCGAGGGTCGTGCGGATCGCCAATCCGCCCTTGAACACGGCGCGGATGCGGTCCTGGACGGTGGCGCCCATCCGCTCGTCGGCCAGGAGGAGTTGCTTCACGTGCTCGGTGAAGTAGTCGCTGCCCTGGGCCGGCCGCTCGGGAGGAGGCTCGGGCAGCATCTGGCCCTTGAGCTCGGCCGCCTGCTCGGCGTTGATGTGGCCGAGGGCCTCCATCCGGTCGATGACGACATCCCGTCGACCGATCGCTTCGTCCGGGTAGACGAAGGGGTCGGCCCCGACCGGATTGCGGATGAGGCTGGCGAGCAGGATGCCCTGACCCAGGTCGAGGTGCTGGGTGTCGGTGCCGAAGTACTTCTCGGCCGCCGCCTGCAGGCCGTAGACACCGTTGCCGAAGTAGACCGTGTTGAGGTACCGCTCGAGGATCTCGGCCTTGCTCATCTGCTTCTCGAGCCGCACGGCGAGCGCCGCCTCCTGCACCTTGCGGTTGATGTCCTGGCGCGGCGTGAGGATGGCCGTCTTGACCAGCTGCTGGGTGATCGTCGAGCCACCCTGGGAGATGCCCCCGGTCTCGACGTTCTCCACCAGGGCGCGGGTCATGGCCCGCAGGTCGAGCGGGCCGTGGTCCCAGAACCGGTCGTCCTCGGCGTCGAGCACGGCCTGCACCACGTGGGGCGGCACCTGATCGAGCGCGACGGGCAGCCGGTTCTCCTCGTCGTGCAGCACCAACAGCTCCGACCCGTCCCGGGCGTAGACGACGGACCGGGTGGCCAGCGGCTGGAGGTCGATCTGCTTCTCCGGCCCGGCCGTGCCGGCGGTGAAGAAGTCACGGGCCTGGGTGGCAAGGACGGTGACACCCACGGCCAGCCCGACGCCGGCCACGACGACGACGATCACGAACCTGGCGAGTTTCTGCATGAGTCAGCCCGCGACGTTAGTCGGAGGCCGGCCCGATTCCGGGTCTATGGCCCTATCGGGTCCGGACGGTCGTCGTCGTGCGGCTCGGGCTCTCGTCCATCGAGATGTAGCGTCCGCCCCGGGGGTTCGGGGCCGGCGCGGCGAAGCCAGGCGCGGGCTGGCCGGCGAGCACCTCGCGCAGGTAGGCGCCGAAGATCATGGCGGGGTAGGTGCCCCCGTACACCCGCGGGTAGGCCCCGACGTTGTACATCGACACCCGGGCCTCCGGGGCGCCCATCCACACCGCGGTCGACAGCTGGGGCGTGAAGCCGACGAACCAGGCGTCGGCGTTGCCGTCGGCCGATCCGGTCTTGCCGGCGACCTGCCGGCCGGCGAGGGCGGCGGCCGTGCCCGTGCCGGAGGCGACCACCTGGGTGAGGACCTGGGCCATGACCCGGGCGTTCTGCGCCGACACGGCCCGCACCCCCCGGTCGTCGTGGCGCCAGACCAGGCTGCCGTCGTCGCTTTCGACCTTCTCCACGAAATGGGGGTCGTGGCGGATGCCGTCGGCGGCGACGGTGGCGTAGGCGGACGCCATCTGCAGGGGTGTCACCGGCTCACTGCCCAGGGTGAGCGCGAGGTGCGCGCCGAGCGGGTTGGTGACGCCGAGCCGGCGCGCCACGTCCACGACCTTCTCGGGCCCGACGACCTTGATGAGCCGGGCGTACGCGCAGTTGACCGAGCTGACCGTGGCGGACTGCAGGCTCATCGTGCCCCCGCCCTGGCCCTCGACGTTGCCCGGCACCCACGGGTTGGGCTCGCCCCCCGGGTTGGGGATCGAGCACGGCTGCGAGCCCGAGATCGTGTCGGTGGGCAGGTATCCCGCTTCGAGAGCGGCCATGAGCGTGAACATCTTGAACGCCGAGCCCGTCTGGCGGCCGTCGCCGTCGGTGACGAGGTTGAACTTCGCCTTGTCGAAGTTGCGCCCGCCGACCAGGGCCCGGACCGCGCCGGTCGCCGGATCGACCGAAACGAGCGCGGCGGTGAAGCCGCGCGGGTCGTCGGGCACGATGCGCTCGACGGTGTCCTCCGCGACCTGCTGGGCCTTCGGATCGAGCGTCGTGTGGATCGCCAGGCCGCCCATGAACACGGCCCGGTAGCGCTCCTCGGGCGTGTCCCCCAGCCACTCGGCGCCGAGCAACTCCTGCTTGACGTGCTCGGCGAAGTAGTCGCTGCTCTGGGCCTCCCGGGGTGCGGGCGGGGTCGGCAGCGGCTCGTTCTTGATGGCCTCGCCGTCCTCCTCGGTGGCGTGGCCCAGGAACACCATCCGGTCGGCCACGACCGCCCGGCGCGCCCGGGCCTCGTCGGGGTTGACGAACGGGTCGCTCCCGCCCGGGTACCGGATGAGGCCGGCGAGCAGGACCGCCTGCCCGGACGTGAGGTCCTCCACGTCGGTGCGGTAGTAGAGCTGGGCGGCGGCCGAGATGCCGTAGGCGCCGTTGCCGAAATACACGGCGTTGAGGTAGCGCTCGAGGATCTGGTCCTTGGTCAGCTGCTGCTCGAGCTGGTGGGCGAGCACCGCCTCCTTGAGCTTGCGCTGCACGTCCTTCTTGGCGCTGAGCAGCTCGATCTTCACGAGTTGCTGGGTGATCGTCGAGCCGCCCTCCGACACGCTCCCGGCCTCGACGTTGGCCACCGCCGCCCGCAGCATCGACCGCAGGTCGAGCGCACCGTGGTCGTAGAATCGCTCGTCCTCGGCGTCGAGGACGGCCCGCACGACGTGAGGCGGCACCTTCGCCAGCTCGATCGGCACCCGGTCGATCTCGGCGTGGAGGACGGTGAGCACGCTGCCGTCGCGGGCGTAGACGACCGAGCGCGTGGCCAGGGGCGCCAGAGGGATCGGGCGGGGCGGCGAGTGGCTGGCGGCGTTCGACGATATGCGAGACGCCGTCCGCACGGCGACGACCGTCGCCAGGCCCAGCGCGATGCCGGCGAGGGTGACCGTGACGAACCAGCAGACGAGGAGCCACAACCCTCTCCCACCGGTGCGGATGACGGCCCGGCGGAACCGCCGGAGCCAGTCCGGCTCCTGCGGCCCCTCGGGGAACAGGAGGTCGGGCGGAAGCTCGATGACGGGAGGGGGCGGCCGTTCCGGCGCACGCAACAGCGGTGCGGCGAACTCGAGCAGCGCGCGGACCATCGGCGGGTCAGTGGCGGCGCTGCGGCGCCATCAGGTCAGCCTCGGTAAGCACAACTCGCCCCGTTCTTTCCACCGAACGGGGGCGTCTCAATCACGATTTGAAGATAGGCGGCGCCGACGGTCGCAAGGGGTCAGCCCGGCCGTCAGCACGGGGTCACGCGGGGCTGGCTATCCCCATTCTTCGCCGAGCATGGCCTCGAGGCGCTCCTTGCGGCGCGGCCGGTCGGCCTTGGGCGTCTGCTTCGCGCGGCACCGGCCGGAGAGGCCGTGAAGCCACAAGGCGGTCTGCTCGTCGTCTTCGGTGGCGGCGACGACGCGGGCGTAGCAGTCGGGGCAACGAATCGTAAGTCTGGGCATCGGCTTCCTGTGCAACTACCTCGATCGACGACGACTTCCTGGCCCCCAACCAGGATACCGCTCCGGCGGGGGTTCTCCGGTGGGTTTCTGTCAGGTCCGCCCGACCATCCGCTGGATAAGGGTCCGTTGCAGCTCGAGCGGGAAGGCGGCGCTGCGGTTGACGAAGAACGCGGCGAGCACCGCCCGGCCCTTGCGGACGAACACCTCGTCGATGACGGTGACGACCTCCCGGCCCTCGGAGTTGGTGCTGGCGTTGATCCGGTACGCCACGGTGTCGTCGCCGAACTGGGGCATGTCGACCCGGCGGATGGTCGTGGTGTAGAGGGTGCCCGGCTGCTGGCGGGCGAACTCGCTGTCGATCTGGTTCTTGTGGCATTCCGGCCCGCGATCGGAGTGCAGGGCGGCGAAATCACCCTCGGCGAACTCGGTCGTCTTGACGATTGCGACGCTGGAGCTGGCGCGCCTCGTGTCGGACGCGCTGAAGTCGGGCGAGTAGGCGATGGTCTCCCGGAGCTCCTCGGGCGGCGGGCGGTTGAGGCACGCGGCGACGACGCGGCCCAACGCCTCTGAGGCGGCGACCGTCTCGGCCGGCACCGGCGTCGACTTCCACTCCGGCGGGAAGTCCTCGAGCTGCAGGTTGGCCCGTTCGGCGACCGCCTTGCTGTCCGGGCGGGCGGTGGTGTCGGTGACCGCGTCGTCGCCGCCTCCTCCTCCGCTACACGCTGTCGCGACCACCAGCAGCACAACCGCGACGTTCCGGCCACGCAGGCCGGCCACGGCGTTCAGGCCACGCAGGCCGGCCGCGACGTTCCGGCCACGCAGGCCGGCCGCGACGTTCCGGCCACGCAGGCCCGTCGCCCGCCGCCTCATCCCTTGGCTCCCCCGCTGAAGTTCCACGATGCCAGGTGCAGCGTAGGGGCGAAGTACTGGTCCTCGCCCGCGAGGCGGCCGTCGTCGGCCACACCCAACACGTTCCCGGGCGCCAGGGCCTCGACGTAGGACTGGGTGAACCGCAGGTTGCGCACCGGCCGCGTGACCCGACCGTCCTCGATCAGGAACGTGCCGTTGCGGGTGAGACCGGTGACGACCTGGGTCTTCGGGTCGAGGATGCGGGTGTACCAGAAGTCGCTCACGAGCAGACCCCGTCGCACCGACGCGATCAGCTCCGATGGGGGGCGAATTCCCGGCTCCAGGAAGACGTGGCTCGGGAACGGGCCCGAGATCTCGCCGCTCGGGACGGCGTGGCCGGTGCTCTCGACGCCGGCCGGCTTGGCCGTCCGGCGGTCGTAGGCCACCGCCGTCGACACGCCGGCGGTGACGAGGTCGAGACGGCGCCGGGGTGTGCCTTCGGCGTCGAAGGGCAGCCCGATGGCCCGGTCGTCGGTCGCGTCGTCGAAGATCGAGATCGACGGGTCGAACTGGGCCTCGCCGAGCTGCACGAACGACTGGCCCTCGGCCACCTCCTTGGCGTTGAAGCCGTGGCCGGTCAGGAAGTCGAGCATGTCGACCACGCAGTTGGGCTCGAGGATGACCTCCCACTCGCCCGGATCGACATCGACGGGATCGTCGCTCGCCCGGGCCTTCTCCGCCGCGATGCGGCCGGTGGCGGCGCCGTCGAGGTCGCCGACGCGGGCCGCGATCTGGCGGCCGCCGCCGTCGGCGTGGAGCGTGCGGTGGATGCCCTCGATCACTGCCTTGGTCGTCCGGCCCCACAGCTCATGCCCGCCCGAGTTGGCGAACGCCACCTCCCGGCCCCCGGTCTCGCAGAATCCGGCGGCGATGGTCTGGTCGCCCTGATCGACAAAGTCCCGGACGATCGCCGCCCGCGCCTCGGGCGACGCGACGTGCGTGGCCTCGTCGTAGTTGCCGGTGCCCTCCACCCGGCGGGGCGGGGAAACGCCCGGCCATCCCGGGTCGACGGGCCGCAGGCGGGCGGCCTCGAGGGCGCGCTCGACCAGGTCGCGGAGGCCGGTCTGCACCCGGCTCGTGCTGGCGGTGGCCAGGCGGCCGTCGACGACGACCTTGAGCCGGCACGACCATCCGATGTCGGCCACGTTCTGGTGGATGAACGAGTTGGCGAAGCGCGTGAGGGCCGAGCGGTGCGACGATACGGTCACCTCGGCCTCGGCCCGCGCTCCGACGATGTCGAGGACGCGGCGGCACGTGTCGAGCAGCAGCTCCCGGTCCTCGTGGGGGGTCACTTCGCCGTCCGGCTGGTGACGCCCACGCGCACGTTGCGGAACCGGGCGGGCACGGCCGGGTGGCCGGTGTGGCCCGTCTGCATGGGTTGGCCCTTGCCGCAGTTCGGCGTACCCCAGAAGTTCCACTCGTGGCGGCCGCCGAGCATGTCCAGCGATGCCCAGAACTGCGGTGTGATGCCCGTGTAGGTGGGGTTGCGCAGGAGCCGGCCGAGCTTTCCCTGCTTCACCTCGTAACCCACCTCCGTGCCGAACTGGAAGTTCAGCCGCTTGTCGTCGATCGACCACGACCGGTTGGTCTCCATGTAGATCCCGTCGTCGGTCGTGGCGACGATCTCCTCGAGCGACGAGTCGCCCGGGACGATGCCCACGTTGGTCATCCGCACCATCGGCAGATGGCTCCAGCCGTCCGCCCGCACCATCCCGCCCGGGGGCAGCCCGGCGAGGGCGGCCGAGTCGCGGCCCGTCAGCACGCCCACCCAGATGCCGTCGCGCACGATGTCCACCCGCTGGGCGGGCGTGCCCTCGTCGTCGAAGCCGAACGAGCCCAGGGCGCCCGGCAGCGTGGCGTCGGCGGTGATGTTCATCAGGTCGGAGCCGTAGCGGAACTGCCCGAGCCGGGCGAGGTCGAGGAACGACGTACCGGCGAACGCCGCCTCCCAACCCAGGATGCGGTCGAGCTCGATGGCGTGACCGACCGACTCGTGGATCTGCAGGGCCAGCTGCTCGGAACCGAGGATGACGTCGGTGACGCCGCTCGGGCACTCCGGCGCCGCCAGCAGGGCGACGGCTTCCTCGGCGATGCGCCCGGCGTTGCCGGGAAGATCGAGCTCCCGGATCAGCTCGTAGCCGCGCGTGCCCCAGTAGCCGCCGATGCCGCCGTAGGAGCGGCGCTGGGTCTCGTGCTCCCCCACCGCCGTGGCGCTCATCGACGTACCGCACTCGACGATGTGCTGGAAGATGCGGTGGCCCTGGCTCGACACGAACCACTTCTGGGTGTCCCAGCCGTTCATGTAGGCGTGGCCGACGGCGACCCCGGGGACGCCGCGCATGCTGTCGGTGGCCCCGACGAGGAGGTCGGCCTTCTCCGCCAGCGGCACCTCGTGCGGGTGCTCGAGCCATGTCGAGGTCCACTCGGCGTCGACGACGGGCACGTCGGCCAGTTGCAGCGGCGGCCCCGGCACCAGAGCCGAGGCCTTGGCGATCTCGGCGGCGTCGTAGCCGGCCTGGCGGGCCGTGGCCTCGGACGGTTCGGCGGCGGCGAAGAAGCCCCACGACGAACCGATCAGGGCCCGCACGCCGACGCCCGCCGACTCGTACTGGTTGACCGCCTCCATCACGCCGTTGCGGGCGTGCAGGGACTCGATGGCGGACAGGCCGAACCGGGCGTCGGCGTAGGTGGCTCCCGCCGCCAGCGCCCCCTCGACCGCCGCCTGCGCGTACTCGAACACGCCGGCGCGGTGACTTTAGCGAGCGCCGAGGACGGCCTGGGCCGCCGCCAGCCGCGCGATCGGCACCCGGAACGGCGAGCAGGACACGTAGTCGAGGCCGGCGTTGTAGAAGAACGTGATCGACTCGGGATCGCCGCCGTGCTCACCGCACACGCCGATCTTCAGGTCGGGCTTGGCGGCTCGGCCGTACGCGACGGCGTCGGTAACCAGCTTCCCGACACCGTCGGTGTCGATCGTCTCGAACGGGTTGCGCTTCAGCAGGCCGAGCTCGAGGTACGCGGCCATCATGCGCCCCTCGACGTCGTCACGGCTGAACCCGAACACCATCTGGGTCAGGTCGTTGGTGCCGAAGGAGAAGAAGTCGGACAGCTCGGCGATCTCGCCCGCCCGGATGGAGGCTCGCGGCGTCTCGATCATGGTGCCGATGCTGAGGTCCATCTCCGGCGGCGTCTCGCCGACGGCCTCCTCGATCCACCGCCGGGCCAGGCCCAGCTCCTCGCGCACGACGGTCAGGGGGATCATGATCTCGACCACCGGGTGCCCGCCGGTGGCAACCCGCTCGTTGGCCGCCTCCACGAGGGCGCGCACCTGCATCGTGTAGAGCCCGGGCTTGACCACGCCCAGCCGCACACCGCGGGTGCCGAGCATGGGGTTGGCCTCCTGCCACAGCTTGGCCATCCGGTACAGCTGGCGCTCCTCGTCGGTGAGCCCCTCCGTGGCCTCCTTGACCGCCATCTCGTCCACCCGGGGCAGGAACTCGTGCAATGGCGGGTCGAGGAGCCGGACGGTGACGGGCAGGCCGTCCATGGCCTCGAGGATGCCGGCGAAGTCGGCCTTCTGCGCCTGGCGCAGCTCCTCGAGGGCGGCGGTCTCCTGCTCGGGCGTCTCGGCCAGGATCATGCGGCGCACGATGGGCAGGCGGTCACCAAGGAACATGTGCTCGGTGCGGCACAGCCCGATGCCCTCGGCGCCGAACTGGCGGGCGACCGTGGCGTCGGCGCCCGTGTCGGCGTTGGCGCGCACCTTGAGCTCACCCTCGCGCACCTCGTCCGCCCAGCCCAGGACGGTGGCGAACTCGGCCGGCGGCTCGGCCTGGCTGAGTGCCACCTCGCGGCCGACGATGCGCCCGGTCGTCCCGTCGATCGAGATCGTGGCGCCCTCGTCGATCGTCGTGCCGCCGGCAGTGAAGCTCTTGCCGCTGATGCGTACGGCCTCGGCGCCGACGACGGCCGGCTTGCCCCAGCCCCGCGCGACGACGGCGGCATGGCTGACGAGGCCGCCGCGGGCGGTGAGGATGCCTTGGGCCACGATCATCCCGTGCACGTCCTCGGGCGACGTCTCGCTGCGCACGAGGATGACGCGTTCGCCCCGCAGCGCCGCCGCCTCCGCGTCGTCGGCGGTGAAGTAGGCGCGGCCCACGGCGGCGCCGGGTGATGCCGCGAGGCCGGTGGCGATGACCGTCACGTCGGTCTCGGCGAACTGCGGGTGCAGCACCTGCTCGAGGTGCTCGCCCGTGACCCGCATCAGCGCCTCATCGCGGGTGAGGGCGATCTCGGGCTCCTGGGTCATGTCCACCGCCATCCGCAGTGCCGCCGCGCCCGTGCGCTTGCCCACGCGCGTCTGCAGCATCCAGAGCTTGCCCTGCTCGATGGTGAACTCGGTGTCGCACATGTCCCGGTAGTGGCGCTCGAGGCGGGCGAAGATGTCGTGCAGCTCGTCGTAGATGCCGGGGAACAGGTCCTTCATGTCCGCCAGCGGGAGGGTGTTGCGGATGCCGGCCACCACGTCCTCGCCCTGGGCGTTGACGAGGAAGTCGCCGTACGAGCCCTGCTGGCCCGTGGCGGGGTCGCGGGTGAAGCCCACGCCGGTGCCGGACGTGTCGTCCCGGTTGCCGAAGACCATCGACTGGACGTTGACGGCCGTGCCGAGGTCGTGGGGGATGCGCTCGCGCACGCGGTAGTCGATGGCCCGCTTGCCGTTCCACGACCGGAACACGGCCTCGATGGCGCCGCGGAGCTGGTCGGCGGGACGGTCGGGGAAGGGCGTGCCGGTGTGGCGCTCGACCACGTCCTTGAAGCGGGCGACGAGCTTGACGAGCTCCTCGGCCGGCACCTCGGCATCGCTCCTGGCGCCGGACGCGTCCTTGGCTTCGTCGAAGAGGCGGTCGAGCTCCTCGCCGGGCACGTCGAGCACGATGCGCCCGTACATCTGGACGAAGCGCCGGTAGCTGTCGTAGGCGAAGCGCTCGTCGTTGGTCTGCTTGGCCAGGCCCTGGACGGACTCGTCGTTCATGCCGAGGTTGAGGACGGTGTCCATCATCCCGGGCATGGAGAACTTGGCGCCCGACCGCACGCTCACCAGCAGCGGGTCGGTGCCGTCGCCCAGGATCTTGCCCATCGACGCCTCCAGGCGCGCCAAATGGGCGGCAACCTCTTCGGTGAGGCCGTCCGGCCAGCCACCCTCCATGTAGGCGCGGCAGGCGTCGGTCGTGATCGTGAACCCGTGCGGCACGGGCAGGCCGAGTACGGACGTCATCTCCGCCAGGTTGGCGCCCTTGCCCCCAAGCAGGTGCTTGAGGCTCATCGGGGGCTCGTCGTACTGGTGGTCGAACGCGTAGACGTACGTCAAGGGCAC
>JBOGIC010000494.1:0-3883 GCA_050744985.1 Acidimicrobiales bacterium | reverse complement strand
GAGCACCGAGACCTCGAGGGTCACCTCGGGCTCGCGGCTCGTGCCCGTCAGCCCGTAGCAGAGGACGAGCACGGGCCCCACGGTGGCGCCGGCGCGCGGCTGCGAGACCGCGAGGCGCCACCCCCCGGCCTCGGCCACCACTTCGGTGCCGGGCAGGGTCGTCGTCGTGGTGGCGGACGCCGGTGGCGCGGTCGTCGTCGCCGATGGCGAGGACGTGGTCGCCCCGGCCGTCGACGTGGCCGTGGCCGTCGAGGTGGTGGTGGCCACCACCGTCGACGTCGTTGCGGGGGACGCCGTTTTCTTGTCCGAGCATGCCGTCGCCACCAGGAGCAGCAGCCCCCACGCCGCGACCGCTCGAGTCATGCGGGCCGGACGGGCTCGGGGCGGCCGTCGGCGCCGGCCGCCACCATCGTGAACCGGGCCGTGCATACCTCCCAGGTTGCCTTGCGGCGCGGGTCTTCGCCGGTGGCGACCAGGTTAACGGCGAGCGAGGAGGTCCCGACCTCACCCAGGACGGCGTCGACGTTGCACACCTCGCCGGCGTGGAGCGGCGCGGTCCACACGCAGTCGGTGACGGCCTTGAACATCACCCGCTGGTCAGGCTGGACGGCCCGGGCGGCCACGACCCAGGCCGCCATGTCCATCCACGAGAGCATGTGGCCGCCGTGGAGCACGCCGAGGTGGTTGGTGTCCGCCGGCATGACCAGGACGGACAGCCGGTAGGTCGGGTCAGCCGCCCGGGTTCTCCGGGATGAAGCCGAGCTGGGTCATCATGCCCAGGGCGTCGATGACGGCCCAGTGCTCGGCGATCTGGCCGTTCGAGTAGCGGCCGATGTGCATCTCGTCCCACGCCGCCGACTTACCGCTGGCCGGCATGCCCATGAAGTCACCCTTCATGGTGCCGGTGGCGCGGATGTAGCCGACGTGCGTGTCACCGTCCTGGACCTGCTGCAGGACCTCGTAGTGGAAATCCGGGAACGCCTCCCGGAGGCCGGCGACGAACGCCTTGAGGCCGTCCCGGTCGGCAGGCACACCCGGAGGGGCGGCGTGCTCGACGTAGTCCTCGGAGAACAGTTCGTCGATCAGGTCGATATTGCCCTGGTTGAAGACCTCGTTGGGTACCCGGCGGAAGCTGGCGGCGTCGTCGCTCATGCCCACCCTCGTTTCACTCGCGCTGTTGCAGTGGTGGGCGACAGTACTCGCGTCAGATCACGGTCACCCCGGTGGGTAGGTAGGGGCTCGTGGCGGCCGTGTTGGTGCAGAACCCGAACGTCTTCGCCGACTGGCCGGGGGCGAGGGGAGCGACCCAGCTGGGCAGCGTGACGGTGACGGCCGTCCCCGAGCGGGCGATGGTGCCGTTCCAGCTGTCGGTGAAACCGACGCCGGTGTCGAGCGAGAAGCGGACCGTCCGGGGCGTCACGGTCGTCGAGCCGCCGTTGCGCATCTCGATCGTCGAGCAGTAGCCGGTCTCCCAGCTGGAGTCGAGGAGCGCCGTGCCCGACAGCCCTCCCGTGACCGGCGCCGTCGTCGTCGTCGTGCTCGGCGCCGGCGGCCTGGTCGTCGTCGTGGTGGCGGGCACCGCCGTCGTGGTAGTCGGCGAGACGACGCCGTTCGCCCGGGCCTGGATGTTGGACGGGCGGGTCAGGCCCTGCACACAGAACCCGGTCTGGTCGTACGAGGCGCCGGCGGCGAGGGTCTGGGCCCACGGCGGGAGGCTCACCGTCGCCGTGCTGGCCGAGCGCGTGAACGTGCCGTTCCAGCTCGACGTGATCGGGTGCGAGGCGGGCAGGCTGAACGTGAAGCTCAGGCCGCTCACCGATGCGCCCGTGCTGTTCGACGCCACGAGCCGGCCGCAGTAACCCGACTCCCACGTCGAGTCGGTGACGAACTGCCCGGTGAGGCCCGCGCCCGACGGCGGCCGCGTGGTGGTGGTCGTCGACGGCGGCACGGTCGTCGGAGTCGTGGTCGTGGGCGGGGTGGTCGTGGTCGTCGTCGGGTTACCCGAGCCGGGGAAGTCGATCGCCTCCCGACGGATCAGCTTCGAAAGGAGGTCCATCTTGGCCATGTTGACCGTCGTCCAGTCGTCGTTGAGGATGCCGCCGGTGTCGCCGGAGTTGGGGTTCCACGACCAGTAGGTCCAGGCGTCACCCTTCTTTCCGAGGAAGTCCATGAACTGGCGCTGCCACGCGCCCTCGACGGTGTCGGTGCCGGTCTGGCGGCCGCCGAACTCGCCCACCCACACGGGCGCGAGGCCCTGGTCGGCGATGTACTGGAAGCCCTTGGCCCAGCGGTCGTAGAGCACGGTCTGGTAGTTGGGGTCGCTGAACCACGGCTGGTTGTAGACGCCCGGCCCGTACTCGTGGGGTGAGTAGACGATGCGGTTGGCCGTGTTCAGCACGACCGGGTGGGTGTCCACCGCCTCGAGGTTGCCGCCCCACCAGTGCGACGGCAGCTGTTGACCGGGCACGGGGCCTTCGGTCCCCTCCACGACGATCAGCCATTGGGGGGCGATCACGAGCACGGCGTTCCCGGCCCGGGTGGCGGCGCGCCGCCAGTCGGTGGCGCTGCCGTCACCCCAGGTCGCGCGGCCGTGAGGTTCGTTCTTCAGGTCGGCGGCGATGACGTTGGGCTGGTTCTTGTAGCGCTGCGCCAGCATCTCCCAGTTGGCGACCCAGGCGTCCTCCGAGTAGGCGCCGTCGTACCAGAGGTCGTAGGAGAAGCCGTCGTCGGCCAGGCTGTGGTTGTCCAGCATGATCAACAGGCCCTGGGCGGCCGCCTCCTGGATGATGACGTCCATCGCCTGCAACGGCGTCTTGCCGTTGAGCGCGGCGTTCTTGCCGGAGGCGAACGTGATCCCGCTGGTCGTCTGCGACTGCAGCGCCTGGATGGAGAACGGCAGCCGGATGGTGTTGAAGCCCAGCGACTTGATCTGGACGAGCATGTCCTTGTAATCCCGGGTCCACAGGCCGTGGGGCACGTGGTTCTGGGTCTCGAACCCGAACCAGTTGACGCCCTGGACGACGAACGTGGCACCGTTGCGGTCGACGATGCGACCGCCGTTGGTGGCGAGCGGCGCCCGGTCGACGGCGCCGACGGCCTGGGCGGACGGCGCGATCACCATCGCCAACGCCGGGAGGCCCAGCCCGACCACCACTGCTACTGCCCTTCTCAAGCTCTGACGCATGGACGTTCCTCAGGTGCCGACCCGCGTCCCCCGTGGGACTGTCGGCACACTCCCGGCCGAGCTTGAGGACTACATCACCGCCGGGGCCGGTGCCGTCGAGCGCCCCCGGCGGAGGCGCATGCCGACCAGCGGGAAGACAAGGGTCGAGATCATCCCCGCGCCGACCAGCGCGGCCGCGGTCGAGGCCCGCATGTGGCCGGCGTCGACGGCCACCGTCGTGATGGCGACGATCAACGGCAGCTCCGTCGCCGAGAACACGCCGAGCGCCACCCGATCACGCGTGTCGAGCTCGCGGCGGTAGAGCAGCAGCGCCGGGAGGCCCCGCACGACGAGGAACAGGCCGGCGAAGAGCGGCAGCTTCAGCATCGCCGTGGGGCTGCCGATGAGCGAGTCGAGGTCGAAGTTCATCCCGCTCGTGATGAAGAAGAACGGAACGAGCAGCCCGTAGCCGAGGGCGGTGATCTTCGATTCGAACAGCTCGACTTCGTGGCCGCGTAGGGCGAGGCGGCTGATCATGCCGGCGACGAAGCCGCCGAGCAGTAGGTCGAGGCCGAGGTCGTTGGCGAGGGCGAGGAGCGCCACGACGAGCACGACGACGAGGCGCACGATCAACTGGCTGCTCGACTCCAGCGTGCGTTCCAGCGCCGCCCACCCGCGCCCGACCGAGCGCACCGCCAAGATCCCGCACAGGACGGCCAG
>JBOGIC010000493.1:0-3927 GCA_050744985.1 Acidimicrobiales bacterium | reverse complement strand
CGCCCGCCCGTCGGCCCCGTTGTTGCCCTTGCCCGCCACCACGACGACGCGCCGGCCGTAGCCGCCGCCGAGCAGCTGCAGGGCCGCCCGCGCCACGGCGGCGCCGGCTCGATCGATCAACACCTCGACGGGCTCGGCCGCCGCCTCGTCGATGGCCTTCATCTCCGCCGGCGTGACGACCGGGATCACAGCGCGACCGCGACCGCCTGGGCCAGCGACTCCGTGTGGGTGAGCGACAGCCGCCAGCCCTGCACACCGAGTTGGGACGCGAGCTGTTCGGCCGCGCCACGCAGCACCAACGAGGGCGCCCCCGACGCCGCCGACACAACCTCGACGTCCCGGAACGCGAAGGCGCCCAGGCCCACGCCCAGCGCCTTCATCACCGCCTCCTTGGCGGCGAAGCGGGCGGCGAGCCGCGGCGCCGCGTCCCGGCCCCCGGCCCCCGCCGCCAGCTCGCCCTCGGTGAACAGGCGGGTCGCGACGCGCGGCCGCCGTTCGAGCAGGCGCCGGAACCGGTCGACCTCGACCGCGTCGATCCCGATGCCGTACATCAGGGCGCGCCCAGTGAACGGACGGCGGCGTCGCCCAGCCGCCGGGCGGCCGCCTCGGCCTCGTCGGCGCTCGGCGCCTCCACCATCACCCGCAGCAGCGCCTCGGTGCCGCTGGGGCGGATGAGCACCCGGCCGCCCGCACCCAGCTGCTCCTCGACTGCCCGCACCTCGGCCCACAGGTCGGCGGCGCCGTCCAGCTCACGGCGGGCCACCCGGACGTTGTGCAGCACCTGCGGCAGCCGGATCATGACGGCGGCGAGGTCGGCCAGCGGGCGGCCCGTCCGGGCCATCACGTCCAGCAACTGCACGCCGGTGAGCAGCCCGTCCCCCGTCGTCGCCAGGTCCCGGAAGATGACGTGGCCCGACTGCTCGCCCCCCAGCACCCATCCACCCTTTTCGAGGGCTTCGAGGACGTTGCGGTCGCCCACGGGCGTGTCGACCACCGCGACGCCGTTCGCCGCCATGGCCTGGCGGAACCCCAGGTTCGCCATCACGGTCACGACCACCGTGCTGTCGGGGAGGAGGTGGCGGCCGCGCCGGTCGAGGGCGCAGACGGCGATGATCTGGTCGCCGTCCACGAGCGCGCCGGCCGCGTCGACGGCCAGCACCCGGTCGGCGTCGCCGTCGAAGGCCAGGCCGGCGTCGGCCCCGTCACGGACCACGGCGGCCTGCAGGTCACCGGGGTAGGTCGACCCACACCCGTCGTTGATGTTTCGGCCGTCGGGGCGATCATGGAGCACCATCACGTCGGCCCCGAGCTGGCGCAGCGCCGCCGGGCCCACCTCGGACGCAGCGCCGTTGGCGCAGTCCACGACGACGCGCAACCCGTCGAGCCGCCGCCCGTCGAGCGTCGCCACTATCGCGTCGACATACCCGGTCGTCGAGGTGCGGTGGGTGATCCGCCCGATGTCGGCGCCCACCAGCCTGGTCGGCGGCTGGTCGAGCTCGGCCTCGAGGCGGGCTTCGACGTTGTCGGCGAGCTTGCGCCCGCCCGCCGCGAAGAACTTCACGCCGTTGTCGGGGAACGGGTTGTGGGACGCCGACACGACGGCCGCCGGGCGGCCTTCCTCCCGCGAATACCACGCCACCGCGGGCGTGGGCAGCACGCCGAGGTCGACCACGCCCACGCCCTCGGATGCCAGCCCACTCGACAACGCGGCCGCCAGCAGACCCCCCGACCACCGCGTGTCCCGGCCGACGAGGAACGGTCCCGGGCCCAGCACCCGGGCCGCGGCGCGCCCGAGCGCCATCGTGAGCTCGGGCGTCAACTCGGCGTTGGCGATGCCGCGAACGCCATCGGTGCCGAACCGAAGGCTCAGCGTGCCGGCCTCAGCGCTTGGAGTACTGGGGGGCCTTGCGGGCCTTCTTCAGGCCGTACTTCTTGCGCTCCTTCTCCCGGGCGTCGCGGGTGAGGAAGCCGCCCTTCTTGAGCTGGGCCCGCAACTCGACGTCGAGGTCGACGAGCGCCCGGGCGATACCCAGGCGCAACGCTCCCGCCTGGCCGGAAACGCCACCGCCGGCGATGGTGGCATCCACGTCGTAGGCCTCGGCCGTCGACGTCGTGCGCAGCGGCTCGGTGACGATCATGCGGTGGGTCTCGGTGGGGAAGTAGTCGGTGATCGGCCGCTTGTTGACGACGATCACGCCCGAACCGGGCCGGAGGCGCACACGGGCGACGGCCTCCTTGCGGCGGCCGGTGGTCTGGACGAGAGGCTTGGGCATCTACGAAGAATCCTGCCTGTCAGGCCCGGGCGCGGGCGTGCGCGGGGTCGAGGGGCTTGGGGAGCTGGGCGGCGTGGGGATGGTCGGGGCCGGCGTAGACCTTGAGCTTGCGCAGCATCTGCCGCCCGAGCGGGCCCTTCGGCAGCATGCCGCGCACGGCACGCCGCACCGCCTCTTCGGGGCGGCTGGCCATGAGGTCGACGTAGCTCTGGCGCTTCAGGCCACCCGGGTAGCCGGAGTGGCGGATCGCCTCCTTCTTGGCATCCTTGCCGGCGGTGAGCACGACCTTGGCGGCGTTCACGACGATGACGTGGTCGCCGGTGTCGAGGTGCGGGGCGAAGATCGGCTTGTGCTTGCCGCGCAGGATCGACGCCACCTCGGTGGACAGGCGGCCGAGCACCAGGCCGTCGGCATCGACGACGTGCCAGGCGCGCTGGATGTCTGCGGATTTGGGCGAGAAGGTACGCACTTACGCTCCCTGAAATCCCCTGGGAGGGACCAACCGGAAGAGTCTACCGTGGCGCCCCATGCCCGGCGACACCGGCGAGAACATCGGCGAGAACATCGGCGAGAACATCGTGACGCTCGACGACATCCGGGATGCCCGTGAGCGTCTGGCCGGCACCATCCGCGAGACGCCCCTCGAACGCTCGTTCAACCTCAGCCGGATGCTGGGCCGGCCCATCGCCTTCAAGCCCGAGTACCGCCAGCGCACCGGGTCGTTCAAGGTGCGCGGCGCCGCCAACTTCATCTCGCGCCTCGCGCCCGGCACCGAGGTGGTGGCGGCGTCGGCCGGCAACCACGCGCAAGGCGTCGCGCTGGCGGCCACCGAAGCCGGCCTCCACGCCACGATCTTCATGCCGCTCACCGCGCCCGTGCCGAAGGTGCAGGCCACGCAGGACTACGGGGGCACGGTGCGGCTGGTGGGCGACGTGTTCGACCAGGCCAACGCGGCCGGGCAGGAGTACGCCGCCGAACGGGGCGCCGTGTTCGTGCCGCCGTTCGACAACCCGCTGGTGATCGCCGGGCAGGGAACGATCGGCCTCGAACTGGCCGAACAGGCGCCCGAGGCCGAGGTGATCATCGTGCCCGTCGGCGGGGGCGGCCTCCTCGCCGGTGTGGCCGCGGCGCTGGCGCAGGTCGAGTCGTCGGGGCCGCGGCCGCACGTCATCGGCGTGGAGCCGGCCGGCGCCGCCTCGATGACGGCGTCGCTGGTGGCCGGCCGCTGCGTCACCCTCGACCGGGTCGCCACCATGGCGGACGGCATCGCCGTCAAGAACTGCTCCGACCTCACCCTCGCCCACGCCCAGGAGTTCGTGGACGACATGGTGACCGTCGCCGAGGACGACATCAGCCGGGCCGTCGTCCTCCTGCTCGAACGAGCCAAGGCGGTCGTCGAGCCCGCCGGCGCCGTGGGCCTCGCCGCCCTGCTCGCGGGCAAGATCGGCGGCGACGGCCTGGCCGTGCCGATCCTGTCCGGCGGCAACGTCGACCCGTTCCTAATGCTGCGCCTCATCGACCGGGGCCTGTCGGCGTCGGGCCGGTTCCTGGTGCTGCGGGTGATCATGAACGACCGGCCCGGTGAGCTGGCGAGGCTGTCGACGCGGGTCTCGGCCATGGGCCTCAACATCCTCGCCGTCGAACACCACCGCTC
>JBOGIC010000492.1:0-3763 GCA_050744985.1 Acidimicrobiales bacterium | reverse complement strand
TTGCCCTTGCGCGACCGCAGCCGCTCGTAGGTCGCGACCGCGATGTGGCCCCCGTCGAGGGGCAGCAGGGGCACCAGGTTGAGCACGCCGAGGAAGACGTTCAGCAGCACGAGGATGCTCAGGAACTCGAACATGCCCCGATCGGCCGCCTGGTCGGCGATGCGCACGACGCCCACGACCGACACCGGCCGAGTCTCATCCGTGACCGGGCTGGACGGCTCACCGGAGAGCTGGTTGCCGTAGTCCTCCAGCGCACTCGGCGAGACGAACGCGCCCAGGGCCTTGACCGAACCCTGCGTGAGCCCCCACAGATCGCTCGCCGACCGGCCGACGGCCGTCACCGGGTTGGCCGTCTCGACCTCGGGCTCGGGGCCGATGCCGACGAAGCCGACGGGCTCGCCGTCAGGGTTGGTCGCCGCCGGCGTGGCCACCAGCGTGACCTGCTCGCCGTTGCGCTCCACCACGAACGTGATCGGCTGGTTGGGCCGCTCCCGGATGTACGGGGGCAGGTCCTGCCAGCGGTCGGCGGGCCGCCCGTCCACCGACACGATCTTGTCGCCGACCTTGAAGCCGGCGGACTGGGCGGGGCTGGGCCCGCTGTCGAGCCGGCTGATCGAGCCGACCTCGAGGGTGGGGCGGCCGACGGGCACACCGACCACCGTCCACAGGAACACCAGCAGGATGAACGCGATGACGAACTGGGTGAGCACACCCGCCGCGGCCAGCGCCACCCGCTTCGGGTAGGACTGGGCCCGGTACGTGCGGGACTCGTCGGCCGGGTCGATCCCCTGCTCCATCGTCGACATGCCGAGGACCTTCACGTAGCCACCGGCCGGGATCGCCTTGATCCCGTACTCCGTCTCCCCGCGCCGGAACGACCACAGCCGGGGCCCGAACCCGAAGAAGAACTCGGTCGCCTTCATGCCCGTCTTCTTGGCGACGAGGTAGTGGCCCGCCTCGTGCAGCGTGACCGACGCCACGATGGCGAAGACGAAGACGACCGCCGGGAACGACCCGGCCTGGATGGCCAACAGCACGATCACGCCCGTGATGGCCGCCATGGCGAGCAGCCTCCGCCACGCCTTGCCGGGCGGGGTCGCCGTCGTGTCGTCCGGGTCGGGCGGGGGCGTGTCCGGTGTGGTGTGCTCGCTGGTCTGGCTCATGGGTTCGTGGATCTCCGTTCTACCGCCTCCCGCGCCCGCTCACGCGCCAGCCGGTCGGCTTCCATCACAACGTCCAGACCCGTCGCATCTGTTCCATCGTGGCTGGCCAGGGTCTCCTCGATGACATCGGCAATCCCGGTCCACCGGATGAGGCCGTCGAGAAAGGCCTGCACGGCGACCTCGTTGGCGGCGTTCAGGCACGCAGGAGCGGTCCCTCCCGCCGATCCGGCCTGGTAGGCGAGCTCGAGGCACCGGAACGCCTCCCGGTCGGGTGGCTCGAAGTCGAGCTGGCGGGCGGCGGCCCAGTCGAGGGCCCCGAACTCGGTGCGGCCACGGTCGGGGTAGGCCAGGGCGTAGCCGATGGGCAGGCGCATGTCGGGTTCGGACAGCTGGGCGACGGTGGCGCCGTCGGTGAACTCGACCATGGAGTGCACGATCGACTGCGGGTGCACGACCACGTCGATGCGGTCGTAGGGCAGGCCGAACAGCTCGTGGGCCTCGATGACCTCGAGGCCCTTGTTCATGAGCGTCGACGAGTCCACGGTGATCTTCGGGCCCATCTGCCAGGTCGGATGGGCCAGGGCGTCGTCCACGGTCACCCCGGTCAGCTCCGGGGCCGTCGTGCCCCGGAACGGTCCCCCGCTGGCGGTCAACACGATACGTCGCACGGCACCGGCGCCGCGTTCCCCGGCCGCCCGAAGGCACTGGTGGACGGCGCAGTGCTCCGAGTCGACGGGCACGATCTCGGCGCCGGGCGTGCGCCGGGCGCGTTGCACGACCGGGCCGGCGGCGATCAGCGACTCCTTGTTGGCCAGGGCCAGCCGGCGTCCGGATTCCAGGGCTGTGAGCGTGACGGGCAGGCCGGCGAAGCCCACCACGCCGTTCACCACGACGTCGGCGTCGGCGGCGATGGCGGCGAGGCCCTCCTCCCCGGCCCACACCTCGACCCCAGGAGGGACACGGGCTTCGAGCTCGGAGGCGCGCGACTTGTCGGCGATGGCCACCCGCTCCGGCCTCAGGAGCCGCGCCTGGGCGACGAGCACGTCCACCGACCGGCGGGCTCCGATCGCCACCACGCGGTAGCGCTCGGGCTCGGCCCGGATCACCTCGACGGCCTGGGTGCCGATGGAGCCGGTGGAGCCCACCAGGCTCACGGTCTTCATGGGCTAGAAAACGAGTCGCACCAGGTAGTACGTGGCCGGTACGACGAAGAGCAGCGCGTCGATCCGGTCGAGCACCCCGCCGTGACCCGGGAGAAGTGCTCCCATGTCCTTCACGTTGAGGTCGCGCTTGATCATCGACTCGACCAGGTCGCCGAGGGGTGCCGCCACGCAGACGACGACGGCCAGCCAGAAGGCCTTGCCGGCGTCCCACGGATCGATGGACCGCACGACGATCAGACAGACCAGGAGGGTGGCGAGGCTGGCGCCCACCATGCCCTCGACAGTCTTGTTGGGGCTGATGGCCGGCGCCAGCGGGGTCTTGCCCGCCCACCGGCCGACGAAGTAGGCGCCGATGTCGTAGGCCACGGTGGCGATGATGGCGCCGACCAGGATCCGCACGCCCGGGCTGCCCGCCTTCAGCATGAGGGCGGCGAACGACCCGAGGAAGCCCACATAAAGGAACGCGAGGATCGTGACCGCCACGTTCATCGTGGGCCGGGCGCGCACGACCCCGGCCAGGTACCAGAGCACCGTGAACACCACGAACAGGGCGATCACCAGCGGGTAGGCGTCGAGCCCGCGCCAGTAGACGGCGCCCACCAACGACGCCGTGCCCACCAGCCCGAGCAGGGTCGCCGGGTGGTAGCCCTGCGTGCGCAGGCCCTGGTACAGCTCGGCCACCGCCATCGTGAGAGCCAGCGCCACCAGGAAGACGAGCGCCTTCGGCCCGATCACGAGGGCCACGACGAGCACGGCCGCCGCGACCAGCCCGGTCACGACCCGGGTGGTCAGCTCGCTGCTGCCCGGCCCACCGGCCGACTCGCGCGGTGTCATGCCCGTCGGGCCGGTGGGCATGGAGGAGATACGGGTACGCCCCGCCGGCGGCCGGCCGGCGTAGGGCGCCGGCGGCGGGAGGTCTTCCTCGGGCTCATCGAAGGAGAACGGGCCCGACTGGTCGCCGGGCGCCCGCAGCGCGCCCATGCGGTGCTCCTCGTCGGCGAGGATATCCTCGTTGAAGTCGGCCTCCTCCCAGTCCGTCGGCTGGTCACGCCACCGGGGCTGGGCGCCGAGGGATCCCCAGGCACTGAGGTCGCCGGCGGGGACGTCGAGGTCGTCGTCCTCGACGAGGATCCGCGGCACCTCACCGCTGGGCGGCTCGGTCCAGTGCTGCATGGGCACCGAGCCCGACCCGGGGTCGGCCGTCATCGGGGGCGGCGGCGGGTAGTCGATGTCGTCGGCCAGCCAGCCTCCGCCGCCGTCGATCTCGTGCGCCAGCGGCTCGGGCGGCTCGGGGGGCGGCGGCGATGCCGCCGACGCGCGGGCCGAACCCGGCCCGTAGCCGTAGAGGTCGTCGTCGTCCTCGCCGCCGCCGAACAGCGGAGCGCTCGAACGCGAGGCGCGGCTGCGCGACTCCGCCGAGCGGGCCAGGGCCTCGTC
>JBOGIC010000491.1:0-4895 GCA_050744985.1 Acidimicrobiales bacterium | reverse complement strand
GTGCCGTGCCGCCGCGCCCGCAGCGCCGCGAAGGTGGAGCCGACGAGGGCGGCGGCGGCTATGGGCAGCACGTCGAAGCCGGCGTTGATGGTCAGCGCCCGGAGATTGGCGACCTCGGGCCACAAGCCGCCGGGGGCCCCGATCAAGACCAGCAGGGCGAACACGGCGAGGATGGGCGGCGTGAGGGTGAGGCGGCGGGCCTCGACCCGGGCCAGGGCGAATGCGACGCGGGCGTCGCCGGGATGGCGGTCCGGCGGGGACGCCTCGACCACCGGCGACACCTCGACGGCCGTCACGATCCCGCCGCCGATCCCGCCGCCGATCCCGCCGCCGATCCCGCCCCCGCCAGCGCGCCCTGCCCGACGAGCAACAGGTAGCCGTCTTCGGTCGCCGGGTCGACCAGCTCCGCCCCCGGCGGTGGGTCGCCGATGTGGCGGAAGCGGCCCTCCGGTGTCCGCCACGCGAGCTGCGACTCGGGTGAGCGCTCCGACGCCAGCCACACCCGGTCCCGGGCGAGCGCGGCCAGGGCCGAGGGGGCGCCGTCGAAGTGCACCGTCCCCTCGTGCATCACGATCACCCGGGGGCACAGGGCGGCGACGTCGTCGACCTGGTGCGTCGAGAGGAGGACGGTCTGGGTCGGTTCGGCCGACACCAACTCACGGAACCGGAGGCGCTGCTCGGGATCGAGGCCGGCCGTGGGCTCGTCGAGCACCAGGAGGTCGGGCCGGCCGAGCAGGGCCTGCGCGAGAGCGACGCGCCGTCGCATCCCGCCCGACAGCTTCCTGATCTTGCGGCCCCGCACGTCGGACAGCCCGACCAGGTCGAGCACGCGGCGAACCTCCTCGTGGCGCGCCCGACGGTCGGTCATCTCCTTCAGGATGGCGACATAGTCCACGAACTCGAAGGCCGTGAAGTTCGGGTGCAGCCCGGCGTCCTGGGGCAGGTAGCCCAGCCGGCGGCGGATGCCGAGGCGACCCTCGGCGTCGGCGGGGTCGCGCCCGAGGATCCGCAGCCGGCCGGCGTCGGGCGCGAGCACGGTGGCGATCATCCGCAGGAGGGTCGTCTTTCCCGCGCCGTTGGGCCCGAGGACGCCGCACAGGCCCGCCCCGATGTCGAGGCTCACGCGGTGCACGGCGCGGAGCCGGCCGTAGTCCTTGGTGATCTCCTGCAACTCGACGGTCATGCCGTCCTCCCCATGTCGAAGGTGTCGCGCCGCATCGCGATGACCGCGACCGCCACGAACGTCAGGGCGAGCAGCGCCAGTTGCCCACCGGGGTCGAAGATGCCGGACTCGATCGGCCCGGCACGGAGGAAGGCCTGGAGTCCGCCCGCGCCGGCGATCTCCGTGGCGAGGACGCCGGCCACCCACGTCGTGGCGACGAGCGACACCGCGATACCGGGGCGGGTGAAGGTGGCCAGGGCGAGGCTCGCGGCGCTCAACGCCAGCGCCGGGACGATCCAGGCCGCGTCGGTGGTGTCGAGCCCCGGCAGCGCCAGGGAGGCGACGGCGGCCAGGCCGATGGTGGCGCCCATGACCGCCACGGTGCGCACCAGCAAGAGGCGGAACCCGCCGTACGGCGCGATGAGCGACAGCTCCGAGGCGGGATCGGCGCCGGGCCAGTAGGCGGCGGCGACTCCGGCCATCGGCAGCAGCGGCGCCACCAGGAGGAAGACCAGCTTGGCGCGGTCACCGTGGTCGCCGTACGCGGCGGCGACGGCGAACGCCAGGGTGACCGCCACCGCGGCCAACCACGAGACGCGCAGCGCCGGGGTGGCCGCCAGCAGACGCGCCAGGTGCTCGCGCACGCCCATCCGCCGCAGCAGAGACTCGATCGGTCCGGGTCGTGGCGCGTCGATGGCGGCGTCGAGCCGGTGCCACGAGGCGGCCACCCGGTCGGGGTCCACGCAGGCCGACGACGGCGTTCGGGCCACGCAGGCCGACGACGGCGTTCGGGCCACGCAGGCCGTGAGGCCGGCGCGGCACCGCGCGCATTCGAGCAGGTGCGCCTCGAGGGAGAACGCCTGGGCGTCGTCGATGTCGCCCTCGACGTAGCTCGTGAGGAGGGGGGAGTCAGCGTGCCACGTCACAGCAGCGCCTCCTTCAGGCGGGGCTTGGCCCGCATCATGCGTGTCTTGACGGTTCCCGCCGGGATACCCAGGAGCCGGCCCGCCTCTCGCGTCGTGAGGCCGTCGACCACGGTCGCCTGGACGACCGCCCGCAGCTCGGGCGACAGCCCGTTCAGGGCGGCGGCGAGGTCGCCGTGCTCGACCGACGCGAGCGCCTCGTCCTCGGCCGACACCGACGTCGACGCGCGTTCGGACACCTCCGACAGCGACAACGCCGGGACCTTGTGCCGGCGGAGCTGGTCGATGAGGCGGCGCACGCCGATGCCCCAGATCCACGCGGCGACCGAGCCGCGGCCCCGGTAGAGGTCGGGCCGGCGCCAGATGGCGAGGAACGTGTCCTGCACGGCCTCGTCGACGATGCCTCGGTCGCGGCAGCGGCGCGACAGTCGCAGGATCAGCCAGGGGGCGTGGCGGTCGTGCAGGGCCCGGAGAGCGCGGCGGTCGCCGTCGCAGAGCGCGGCGATGAGGTCCTCGTCGCTGCGTGCCTCAGCCGCGTCGGCCATACCCAACTGTCGCAGGCCGGCCGCCGATCGGTTCAGTGAACCGGTTCGAGGGTTGCGCACGACAGGTGGACGAGACGAGCGGAGGCTCGTCAAGGAGGGGAACCCATGTCCACCCGCACCCTGTTCACGCGCGCCCTGATCGGGGCCACGCTGGCCCTCCTCGCCGTACCGGCGATGGCGACGGCCCAGAGCGCGTCCCGTCCGGTCGTCGTCGCCCACGGCCCCCTCGTCGACTTCTCGACGGCAACCGCCGACGCGACGGACGGGGCCTCGGCGTACCTCGTGTCGGCCGTCGCCGGCACCGGCACCCGGCTGACGTTCGTCGTCACCGGGCTCTCGGCGCCGGCCGGCAAGGTGTTCGGCGCGCACGCCCACACCGGCACGTGCACGCAGAACGCATCGGCCGCGGCCGGCCCGCACTACCGGGTGCCCGGTGGTCCCGTCGACGCGCAGCACGAGGTGTGGCTCGACTTCACCGTGCTGCCGGGTGGTGCCGGCGTCGGGGTGGCGTTCGCGACGGTGCCGTTCGTGATCCCCGACGGCGCGGCGAAGTCGGTCGTCATCCACCAGATGGCCATGGCGCCCGACGGCAGCGCCGGCCCGCGGCTCGCGTGCCTTCCCGTCAACTTCTGAGGAAAGTGTCGTACCCCCCCGGGTAGCTTGCGAACATGAGTTTGGTCGAGGTGACCGGCGAGCTGACCGGCAAACTGACCGGCGAGGTGACCGGCAAGGCGACCGGCAAGGTGATTGCATACCCGAGGGGTGACCAGCAGACTGGCGCCGGCATGGAGCCGGTCTACGAGTCAAGCCAGGTGGCGCTGTATGCCGGCAACTGCATCGAGTGGCTCGGCCGGCGCGGAGAGCAGAGCATCCACGCCGTCGTCACCGACCCGCCCTACGGCCTGGTCGAGTACCAGCCGCAGCAGCAGATCAAGATGCGTAACGGGCGGGGAGGGGTGTGGCGGGTGCCGCCGTCGTACGACGGCTTCGTCCGCTCGCCCCTCCCGCGCTTCACGACGCTGTCGGCGGGCGAGCTCGGCGAGCTCGACGGGTTCTTCCATCGGTGGGCGGCGGCGCTGCTGCCGGTGCTCGTGCCCGGCGCCCACGTGCTGGTCGCGAGCAACCCCCTGGTGTCCTACATCGTGGCCGGGGCCGTGGTGCGCGCCGGGTTCGAGCGCCGCGGTGAGGTGGTGCGGCTGGTGATGACGATGCGGGGCGGTGACCGCCCCAAGGGCGCCCACGACGAGTTCGCCGGGGTGTCGGTGATGCCACGGTCGATGTGGGAGCCGTGGCTGCTTTTCCGTAAGCCCATCGAGGGGCGGGTGCAGGACAACCTGCGCAAGTGGAAGACCGGCGGCCTGCGCCGGGTGTCGGGCGAGCGCCCGTTCGGCGACGTGATCCGGTCGAGCCCCACGCGTCCCGCGGAGCGGGCGATCGCCGGCCACCCCAGCCTCAAGCCCCAGGTGTTCCTCCGCCAGGTGGTGCAGGCCATGCTGCCGCTGGGCGAGGGCATCGTGCTCGACCCGTTCGCCGGCTCGGGCTCCACGTTGGCGGCGGCCGAGGCGGTGGGGTACGAGGCGATCGGCGTCGAGATCGACCCGGTCTACGCCGGCCTGGCGGCCCGGGCTATTCCCAGGTTGGCAGCCCTCCCGGCCAGTCCGGGTTAGGGCCGTCGAGGTACACCCACCGGCGCCGGAGCTTGGCGATGCCCTCGGCGTGCAACGTGGCGGTGCGGGTGCCCAGCTCACTGCGCGGGTTGTGGCGGAAGTCGTCGAGGCCGACGTCGCCGAGGTACACCTCGAGGAAGCGCATGGGACGGCGGTCCTCGGCCGGCTCGGACTCGTTGTCGACCTCGTAGACGAACACGCACATCGTCTGCACCCGGGCGCCGTGGGTGTCGACGGCGCCGCCGCGCTTGCGGGTGGACTTGATCTCCACGCCGCGCTCGCCCGCCGGGACGGCGTTGTTGGGGTAGACGCCCTTGACGACCAGGTCGGGGTGGCCGTTGAAGTAGGCGTTCGGTACGAGCACGCGGGCGTGGCGGCCGAGGCTGGCGGTGAGCATGTCGGTGATGATCCCGGACATGTTGGCGGGCCGCAGCATGTCGTCGAGGCGCTCGAGGCCCTTGGCCCGCAGGTTCGTGTTGACGTCGAAGAAGAAGTCGTACACGTCCTGCATGGCCACCTGGAAGTCGATCTGGCGCAGCTCGTACGGGTAGGCGAAGTCGCGGTTGAACTTCGCCAGGTCGACGGTCTGCGGGCGCAC
>JBOGIC010000490.1:0-3206 GCA_050744985.1 Acidimicrobiales bacterium | reverse complement strand
CTGCCCTTGCGCGCTGTCACCGGCCGTCACCGCCAGCAGCCGCATCACGAGGCGTCCCCCGCCCCCCGCGACGAGCACGCCGGCGCCGGCACCGGCGATAAGCGCCACCGCGACGTACCAGACATACCGCCGGGCCACGTGCGTTGCGGACGGGTCATCCGCCGGCGACGGTGGCCGGAAATCGAGGCCTCCCCACGCAACGACCGCAACCACACCGACCAGAACCAGGAGGATGCAGACAATCACCACGACCACGTTCCGAATGGTGACACGTGCCGGCCTGCGTGGCCTGAACGCCGTGACGGCCTGCGTGGCCTGAACGCCGTGACGGCCTGCGTGGCCTGAACGCCGTGACGGCAAGACTGGCGGGATGAGAGTGCTGATTGCAACGACGGCCGGCTCCGGCCACTTCGGGCCGATGCTGCCGTTCGCGGGCGCGCTACGGGACGCCGGGCACGCCGTCCGGGTGGCGGCGCCGGCGTCGTTCGGGCCCGCGGTCGAACGCGCCGGCTTCGTCCACGAGCCGTTTCCCGATGCCGACCCGGCGGCGCTCGGCGCGATCTTCGGGAGTTTGCAGGGGGTCACCAACGAGGAGGGCAACCAGGTCGTAGCACGCGACGTCTTCGGCCGGGTCGATGCCCAGGCGGCGATGCCGGGGATGCAGGCGATCGTCGACCGATGGCGGCCCGACATCGTGGTCCGCGAGTCGGCCGAGATCTCGTCGTATGTCGTGGCCGAGGCGACGGGCGTGCCTCATGTGCAGGTGGCCGTGGGGCTGACGTCGTTCGAGGCCCGCTTCCTCCAAGTGCTCGAGGAGCCGCTGCGGGAACTGGGCTCGGCGTCCGGCGTCGCCGGCCTCCTGGCCGCGCCGCGGCTGTCCCTGCTCCCGCAGTCCTTCGACCCGGAGAGCACGGCGACGACGCGGCGCTTCCGGGCCGACCCTCCACCGGCCGGCGACGGGCTACCGGACTGGTGGGGTGGCTCCGGCGCGCCCTTGGTATACATGACGTTCGGGTCGGTCACCGCCAGCATGGGGACGTTCGCCGGCGTCTACCCGGAGGCGGTGGCGGCGGTCGCCGGCCTGCCCATCCGGGTGCTGCTGACGACCGGTGAGGGCATCGGCGTCGACGCGCTGCAGCCGTTGCCCCCGAACGTGCACGTCGAGCGGTGGTGGCCGCAGGCCGACGTCATGCCCCACGCCGCCGCGATGGTCGGCCACGGCGGCCTCGGCACGACCTTGCACGGCCTCGCCGCCGGCGTGCCGCAGGCGGTCGTCCCGATCTTCGCCGACCAGCCGCACAACGCCGGTCGGGTCGCGGCGTTGGCGCCGGTGTCGTCGTCGACGGCGCCGCCGGGTTGACCGACGCAGTGCCGCGCCTGCTCTCGGACGAGTCGTACCGCGAGGCCGCTCGTCGGGTCGCGGCCGAGATCGCCGCGCTACCGCCGGCAAGCGAGTCGGTCGCCTATGTCGAGGCGATCGGGAAGTAGCAATCCCCTACCGGTCGCGGCAATACGTCGTCTCCGTCGGAGACCGGCGTATCCGAGGACGATCACCCGGCGGTTCGCCGGCGAGGCGCCCAAGTTCCAGGCCCACCTGCCCGGCTACCCCGTGAAGGTCACCTGCGCAGGGGTTGCGGTGGCGGTTCCCGCTGTACTGGAGCCAGCCGGGGCCGTCGTCGTCGTCGTGGTGGCGCCGGCGGCGGTCGTGGTCGTCGTGGCGGGCGCCGTCGTGGTGGTCGTGGCGGGCGCCGTCGTGGTCGTGCTCGCGACCGTCGTCGTGGTGGCACCGCTGGTCGTCGATGTCGTCTGCGCGTGCAGCCCGCTGGCCCCGAACAACCAGAGGCACGCGACGACCGCACCACTCAGGACGAATGCGGCCGCGCGCCTCGTTCTCGGTTTCATGGTCATGAATGCGCTCCTCTGTTTACATCGCCGAAACGTACGAGGGACCATCGACCCTAGCGAATGGGTCGCGGGGAGTCGAGCATCGGCGGCCTGGCGCTGCTACACGGCGCGGGTGTGACTGTCAGACTTAGCGGTGCATGGCGCTGGTCGACGATCCCGCCCTGGTCGATGACGTTCGAGCGTGGGTCGCGTCGGCCAAGCGGATCGTGGCCCTGACCGGCGCCGGGATCTCGACCGATTCGGGGATCCCCGACTTCCGGGGCCCGAAGGGGGTCTGGACCCGGAACCCCAAGGCCGAGCGGACGTCCAACATCCACGATTACGTCGCCGATCCGGAGGTGCGCCGCCTGGCGTGGAAGAACCGGGAGGCATCACCGGCGTGGATGGCCCGTCCCAACGCCGGCCACTACGCGCTGGTGACCCTCCAGATCCGGGGCCAGCTGCACACGCTGGTGACGCAGAACATCGACGAGCTGCATCAGCGCGCCGGCAGCGACCCGGCGCGCGTCGTCGAACTGCACGGCACGATGTGGAAGGTGGTCTGCCTGTCCTGCGGGCAACGCGGGCCGATGGAACCGATCCTGGCCCGCGTTCGGCTGGGCGAGGCGGACCCGCACTGCGAGACGTGCGGCGGGATCCTCAAGTCGGCGACGATCTCGTTCGGCCAGGACCTGGTGGTCGGGGACCTCGAGCGGGCCCGCACGGCCGCCGCCGAGTGCGACCTGATGCTGGCCATCGGCTCGACGCTCACGGTCTCGCCGGCCTGCTGGCTGGTGCCGATCGCCTACAAGGCCGATGCGCGCGTCGTGATCGTCAACGCCGACCCGACGCCCTATGACGAGATGGCCGACGCCGTGCTCCGCACGTCGATCAGCCAGGTGCTGCCCCGGATCGTCGGCGCCTAGGACGCCGATGGCCGGACTGTGGGATCAGGTGCGCAAGGTGCTCACGAGTGTCACCGGGAGCGGCGGGCCCGAGCGCGAGCGGGCCCAGTCGCGGCAGGCGCCGGTGACGGGCGGGCCGGGCGCGTGCACCCTGGTGACCGAAGACGAGATCGAGGCGGCCACGGGCAACCGGCCGCTCGGGCCGGGCGACCCGAAGGGCGGCGGGATGCAGACCGACATCGGGCTGTTCAAGGTGTGCCAGTGGAAGCTGGCGGGCGGCGACGAGTTCCTCGCGAACCTCACGGTCTGCCGCGATCAGGACGCCGTCGACCTGGCCCGGAGCCGCAACTGGAACGAGGAGAAGCCTCTGGCCGGGGTGGGCGAGATCGGACGATGCAAGGTGAACAAGGACCCCGA
>JBOGIC010000489.1:0-1557 GCA_050744985.1 Acidimicrobiales bacterium | reverse complement strand
TGGGCACCGATGAAGACTTCTTCGCCCTGGGCGGCCACTCGCTGGTCGCGGTGCGGGTCGTGTCGAAGGTGCGCGAGGCCCTGGGCGTGGAACTGCCCATCCGGGCAACGTTCGAGGCCCCGACCGTCGCCGCCCTGGCCCGGGTGGTCGACGCCGAGTCACACCCGCCCACTGTCCCCTCGCTCGTGCCCGTCCGCGGAGCGCGGGAGTGGCCGCTGTCGTTCGCCCAGGAGGGGCTGTGGTTCCTCGACCAGCTCATGCCCGGCAACCCGTTCTTCACGGTGCCGTCCACCTACCGGCTCACCGGCCCGCTCGACGTAGACGCGCTCGAAAGGGCCCTCACCGAGGTGGTGGCGCGCCACGAAGTCCTGCGCACCACATTCCCGTCGACGGGGGGGCGGCCGCGCCAGCACGTCGAGGCGCCCGCGCCCGTGGCCATCGAGGTCGATGACGTGGACGACGCCGAGGCCCGGCGGATCGCCGGTGAGGAGGCGCTGCGGCCGTTCGACCTGGCGACCGGGCCGCTGCTCCGAGCGCGGCTGCTCCGGCTCGGGCCCGACGACCACGTGCTGGTCGTGGCCGTCCACCACATCGCCTGCGACGGGTGGTCGTCGTCCGTCCTCCGGCGGGAGGTCTCCGCGCTCTACGGCGGATCGCACCTCGCTCCACTGCCCGTCCGGTACCGGGACTACGCCGTGTGGCAGCGGCAGTGGCTCGACGGGCCCACGCTCGACGCCGTCCTCGACCATTGGCAGCACCGCCTGGCGGGTGCGCCGCCCCTGCTCGAGGTGCCCACCGACCACCCGCGGCCGCCGGTCCCGTCGTACCGCGGCGCCATGGAGCGCTTCGAGGTTCCCGCGGCGCGGGTCCGGGCGTTGCGGGTGTTGGGGAGGTCGCGGGGCGCGACCCTCTACATGACCCTGCTGGCGGCGTTCAACCTCGTGATTGCCCGGGCGGCCGGCGTGGAGGACGTGGTCGTCGGCGGCACGGCCGCCGGCCGGCCGCGTCCCGAGGTGGAGGGACTGATCGGGCTCTTCGCGAACCCGCTCGTCCTGCGGACCGACCTCTCGGGCGCCCCGCCGTTCACCGAGGTCGTCGACCGCGTGCGCCGCACCGCCCTCGACGCCTACGACCACCAGCACGCCCCCTTCGACCTCGTCGTCGGCCGCCTCTCGCCCCCACGCGACCTGAGCCGCGGGCCGCTCGTGCAGGTCGCATTCGAGTTCCAGGACTACGCGCCGGAGCCCGCCGCGCTGGGCGGGCGAGTCGGCGTCACCGACATCGGGGGCTACACCGGGGCCGAGTACGGCGGCGGCGTCACGGCCCGGCTCGACATCGAGCTGTTCCTCGCCGAGGGGGCCGACGGCTCGCTGCAGGGGAGCCTGGTCTACGCCACCGACCTGTACGAGCGGGCGACGATGGCGCGCCTGGCGGACGAGTACCGGGCTGCTCTCGACGGCGCTGATCCGAAAATGACTGGTGTTACGTGAGCGCGTGGGCGCGCCAGACCGGGGTGCGGGGGCGGAGCCCCGCTCGAAACGAAGTCCCGAGCTATGG
>JBOGIC010000488.1:0-8676 GCA_050744985.1 Acidimicrobiales bacterium | reverse complement strand
GGCCCTGGCGGGGCGGCTCCGGGAATCGGCAGCTGCCGCCGGCGACGACCTCCTTGCCGTGGAGACCGAGTACCTGCTGGGGATCGGGGCGTTCTGGGCGGGCGCGTTCGAGACGGCCCAGCAGCATTTCGAGACGGTGGGGGAGCGCTTCGACCCGAACCGCCGGGTCGATCACGTGCTGCGCTTCGGCCACGACCCGGGCGTCGTCTGCCTCGGTCGCCTGGCCAACACGCTGTGGTTTCTCGGACGCGCCGACGACGCCCGGCGCGTGCGGGAGGAGGCGGTGGCCGTGGCGAACGAGCGGGGCCACCCGTTCAGCCGCGGGGTCGTCAACGTCTTCGCCGCCGTCCTGGCCGTCGACCTCGAGGAGCCGGAGGCGTACCGGCGGTACGCCGTCGCGCTTGCCCGCGACGCCCCGCACCAGGCGTTGCAGATCGCGACGGGGGCCTTCCTCGGCTACGCGGAGGTCCTCGACGGCCGCGCCCGGGAGGGGATCACCCGCATCCGCGAGGCGATCGACTCCCGGCCTGTCGACCACGCGCCTGGCCAGCGCGCGACCCATTACCGGCTCCTCGTGGCCG
This sequence comes from Acidimicrobiales bacterium, assembly GCA_050744985.1. GTDB lineage: Bacteria > Actinomycetota > Acidimicrobiia > Acidimicrobiales > AC-14 > JBOGIC01. The sequence goes on along the minus strand of JBOGIC010000488.1, from coordinate 8,095 downwards.
CCCACGCCGTCAGCGGCGATGCCGGCGGAGGCATCCGCGCCGTGGACGAGGCGCTCGCCGCACCCGGCGCCCGTATCTGGGACGGTGGGTACCGGCGGCTTCGGGCCGGATTCCTCGCATCGTCGGCCACGGAACGGTAGGAGGAACGCCTGCGGAACGCCTCCTGGTGCACCATGGCGTCCGACGGGACCACAACGCCAGGAGGATGCAATGACGGGACGGTACGACGCCATCGTCGTGGGGGCGCGGTGCGCCGGAGCGCCCACCGCCATGCTGCTCGCCCAGAAGGGCTATCGGGTGCTCGTGGTCGACCGGGCCACATTCCCGAGCGACACGGTGTCGACCCACGTGATCCACGCCCCCGGCGTTGCCGCCCTGCGCCGGTGGGGGCTCCTCGACCGGGTGATCGCCTCGGGCTGCCCGTCCATCGACAGCTACTCCTTCGACTTCGGGCCCTTCACCATCGCCGGCACGCCCCGCCCCCACGACGGGATATCGACCGCGTACGCGCCACGGCGCACGATCCTCGACAAGGTGCTGGTCGACGCCGCATCCGCCGCCGGCGCCGAAGTCCGGGAGGGCTTCACGGTGGAGGATGTGCTGGTCGAGGACGGCGCCGTCGTCGGCATCCGGGGCCGTGGCGCCGGCGGGCGGTCCGTGGTCGACAGGGCGCGGGTGGTCATCGGCGCCGACGGTCGCAACTCCCGCGTGGCCGCGGCCGTGCAGCCGGACCGGTACAACGAGAAGCCCCAGTTGCTCTGGGGTTACTACACGTACTGGAGCAACCTTCCCATCGCCGCGTTCGAGTCCGTGATCCGCCCGCACCGTGGCTGGGGGGCGGCGCCGACCAACGACGGGCTGACCATGCTGGTGATCGGGTGGCCCTACGCCGAGGCGGGCGCCTTCAAGGCCGACGTGGAGGCCAACTACCTGGCGACGCTGGAATTGGCTCCGGAGTTCGCCGAGCGGGTACGAGGCGCGACCCGCGAGGACCGGTTCTACGGCGGGGGCGTGCCGAACTTCTTCCGTACGCCGTTCGGCCCCGGGTGGGCGCTCGTCGGTGACGCCGGCTACATCCGCGATCCGATCACAGCACAGGGCATGACCGACGCGTTCCGCGACGCCGAGCTGTGTACCAGTGCCCTCGACGAGAGCCTCGACGGCCGGCGCCCGTTCGACGAGGCCATGGGCGCCTACCAGCAGGCCCGTGACGCCCAGGTGGCCGGCATCTACGAGTTCACCACCCAGTTGGCGACCCTCGAGCCGCCGCCGCCGGACATGCAGCAGCTCCTCGGCGCCGTCCACGGCAACCCCGACGCCATGGACGGCTTCGCCAGCGTCGCCGCCGGCACCCTGGCTCCGGAGGCGTTCTTCTCCCCGGACCACGTCGCCCAGGTGATGGGCGCCGCCGCCGCCCGCGCCACCGTCTAGTGGCCACGACCGAGCCCGGCTGGGTGCAGCGCTACCTCGACGCGTGGAACAGCCACGACGGCCGCCAGGTGGCGGCCTTCATGGCCGAGGACGTGGTGTACGAGGACCTCGCCGGCGGCGCCGTCTACCACGGTCGGGACGAGGTGGCCGGCTACGTGGCGGCGACGCACGTGTGGTCGGGCGACTACCGGTTCGTGACCGTGACCACACAGTCGTCGGGCGACCGCTACGCCATCGAGTGGGAGATGCTCGGGACCAACACCGGCGAACTGGGCGGCATCGCTCCGACGGGCAAGCCGTATCGCATCCGCGGCGTGTCGATCGGACAGCTGAACGGCGCGGGCGAGGTCGCGTCCAACCGTGACTACTTCAACGTGGCCGACTACCTCGCCCAGGTGGGCCTGTTCACGCCGCCGGCGTAACGTCCGGGGCGAACGGGCAGACGACAGTATGTCGATCGGCAGATCCCGGGGAGGCCAGATGGTGGAGGGTGCCGCGGACCGGACGCCCGCGGCCGCCTGAGGTGCGGCTCGAGCGGTTGTACCGGGCGACGTTCACCACGCCCGAGGCGTGGCACGTCGAGCTGTCGGGGGAGTACGGCGTGGAGGAACAAGGCTTTCTCGTCATCGACGGCCGTACGGACGGGCGCGTCACCGGCCGGTTGCGGGCGTCGAACTTCCCGCGCCGCCGAGCGGACGGAACGCAGACCCCCGACATCCGGGGGGTGATCGAGACCGACGACGGCTCCGTCGTCCTCTTCAGCTGGCACGGGTACGGCCGGGCCGGCTCGACCGGTGCCCGCCAACTGGTCGGCAGCCTCACCCATGTGAGCGACGACGAGCGCTACACGTGGCTCAACGACGCGGTGTGCGCCGTCGAGGGCGAAGTGCGGCCCCAGGACGGCGGCGGCTTCAGCGTCGTTCTCGATGTCTTCGAGTTGGTGTGGGAGGCGCTTACCTCAGTCAATTAGGGCAGCAGCGCTTCACGGGAGCCGCGTCGGCGTCTCAGCGGCGTCCCGGACTACGGGGCGAGGACGCGCTCGACGATCGCCGGCATGTCGATGTGGGCGTGGCCGTGGACCCAGGCGCGATCGTCGTGCGTGTTGCAGCCCCAAGTGCCTGCGTCCAACTGCGCACGGAGCGCACGGACGACGTCGCCGTAGCGGTCGAGGGGGACGAAGACAGGCTCGCCCCAGGGCGTGCGGTCGGGCTCCGGACGAGGGACAGGCGGGAGTGCGAGACCGAGCCTGTTCAAGGCGTCCACGACTGCCGGCCCCGTCGTACCCCAAGATTCCAGTTCGAATACGGAGATGCCGCCGTGGCACCAGAGGAACGCGATGAGCCCGTGCTGGGAGCGGACCGTGGCGGTGCCGCCGGCCAGGCCCTCAGCCCGTCCCAGGAGTTGAAGGCTGCGAGGATTGGGCCGAGCCGACGTGACGCCTCCGTGGGGTGGGCAGGGCGGCAGTCCATCCGTCCAACTCTTCAGGAGCTTGGCCGCCACCAAGTCGTGCTCCAGGCCGCACGCGCGCAGGGCTTCTCCCGCTGAGTGGTCGGGCTGGCCGGCCAGCAGGGCAAGCACGACGTGTTCGGAACTGAAGAACGGGTAGCCCATGGCCACCGCCTCGCGCTCAGCCGGGGCGCGGAGGGGGTTCGAAGGCAGCCGTGGGACCGTGTTGTCGGCGCGCCCGAGGAGAGTCGTGGGCACCCCCTGTGGGTCCCAGAGCAGAGCCCGGAGCACATGGCCTGCCTCGGGCACCGCCACGCCTTCCGCCAGCGCTAGACCCTCCGCTCGTCCGCACGTCAGGTGGTAAGAGGGGGCAGACGCGCATCCCTCGTGCGCCTTTGGCACCGGCGGCCCATGCCGTTCGAGGTGGCTGGCCAGCGCGGTCACGAGCTCAGGGAGGTTGAGGTCTGTTTCCTCGGCCACGGCCAGCAGCAAGTGCTCCTCGCCGACCCAATGGTGGCCCAGGCTGGTTGCGTGGCGAGTCGCCGCCCACTCAACCGCCGTCGTCATGGTGGCAACCCACCCCTCTCCACCGTCCAGGCTTACCCTAGGCGAGTACCCCGCGCCGCTCGCCAAGACGCTCCGGTTCCGCCCGGTCCCAGACCCACCGGCCCCGTTTCTCGCCCGCGATGAGCCCGGCGACGCTGAGGATCTTGAGGTGGTGAGACACCGTGGGCTGTGACCGGGCGAGGGCGGATCTTGAACCGGCCGTCGGGGTCATCCCGTCCGCCGTCGCGGCGATGCCGAGATCGGGATCGACATCTCGCGGAGTTCCTCAAGCCGTGGACCGACGAGATCGTCCGCGCCGCGGACGTTGCGGTGACGATGGACTGCGGCGACGCCTGCCCGTCCCACCCGGGCAAGCGGTACGAGGACCGGGAACTGACCGACCCTGCGGGCCGGGGAAGAGTGGGCACGCCACCGACGGCCTGAGGGCCCGCCAACGAACAAGTAAGGCAGCGCGGGTTGTTCGTCGGCGGTCCCTGAGGCACCCTGCCTGCCTCATGGCGACGGCATCATTGAGCGGTGGCGCTGCAACCCCTCGCCCTCATCGGCTATGCCGGGTTCCTCCTGGCGACGTTCGGTTGGCGGACCTTGCACGCCAAGGCGACCCGCGGGGAATGGTCATGGCGGCGACCCGTGTCGCGGACCGATGCCATCGGCGAGGTGGTGTGTGTCGCCGGGTGCGTCCTCAGCCTGGGCGCACCCGTACTCGCCATCGCTCGGGCGGTCCGCCCACCGGGGATCGATCTGGTCGCGATGCGTGGTCTCCTCTCGATTCTGTGCCTGGGCTTCGGGACTGGAATCGCGCTCCGGGCCCAGCGCCACCTCGCCGACGACTGGCGGGCGGGCGTGGAGGCGAGTGCCTCGCTGGTCACGACCGGGCCGTTTGCCCGGGTGAGGAATCCCTTCTACCTCGGGTGCTTCTTCGCCTCCGCAGCCGTCCTCGTTGCCGTGCCCACGATCGTCGCTCTGGGCGGTTTCGCCCTCCATGTCGCGGCCGCGGAGGTCATCGTCCGCCGGGTCGAGGAGCCGATGCTGTCGGAGGCTCACGGCGATGAGTACGCGCGGTACAAGGCGCGGACCGGGCGCTTCCTCCCTCCGCTCACCAGCCGCTGAGCGGCAAGGGCGCGGAAATTCGCGCGCCGGGCGAGCCCGTAGGGACATCAGGTCGGTACCCTCGGGTTTGGGTCGCCCTCGCGGGGCGAGATGGGGGGTACCTGGCAATGGCGCCACCGCATGCCCGACGAATCTCGGCCGCGGCCGTAGCCCTGCCCGTGTTGATCGTCACCGGACTGGTCGTGCCCCTCGAAGCGCAGCGACGGCGCCGGCCATTACGGCCCCCGCTGGTTCCGCCCGGTCTACACCCCCCGGCTCGGGCGGTGTGTGTCGCGAGCCGGGGCAACTCGTTCCTGAGGCAGCCGGCGCGAGATATCGGTCCGCCGGACGTGATGGTGCGCTGACCCAAGGGAGGCTCAGATGGCGTTGATCATGTCGAGACGGGCGTTGTTGCGGGCGGGGGTGGGCAGCTCGGGCGCGTTGGTCATCGCGGCCGCCGTCGGGGCGTGCGGCACGGACAGCTCCGGCGGCGGCGGTGCCACCAGCGCGCCGAGCACGACCTCCGAACCGATCACCGGGCCGATCGCCGATGGCAACGTGGCGCTCGCCCGGTTGATGGCGGGAAACCAGCGGTTCGTGAGCGGCAACCTCCAGGACACGGGGCGCGATGACATACGGCGCGCCCAGCAGGCGGAGGGGCAGACGCCGTACGCCATCATCCTCGGCTGCTCCGACTCCCGGGTGCCGCCCGAGGTCATCTTCGACGAGGGGATCGGCGACCTGTTCCTCGTCCGGGTCGCGGGGAACACGGCGTCGGTGCCCATTCTCGTCGGCAGCATCGAGTACGCGGTCACCACCTTCGGTTGCTCGCTGCTCATGGTCCTGGGCCATGGGGATTGCGGCGCGGTCAAGGCCGCCATCGATGTCGTCAAGAAGGGGACGAGCCTGCCGGGGAGCCTCCCGGCCGTCGTCGAGCCGATCATCCCGGCCGTGAGGCAGGTGCAAAACGAGCCTGACGCCGGCCTGCTTCAGGCGGCCACCCGGCAGAACGCGCTACAGACCGCCGCCCAACTCCGTACCGCCGACTCGTTGATCACCAATGTCGTCAACAGCGGCAAGCTCAAGATCGTCGCCGCCGAGTACCAGCTGAGGACTGGGGCCGTCGAGCTGCTCTGACGACCCTCCCGCCCACCGAACCCGGCTTCAGGGCGGATGGCTCGGGGCGTCGCCCGAGGCGAACGTGCTCGATGACCCCGCAGTAGGCGCTGGCGCCGCCGGCTCCGGCGGCCGCCTTCGCCTCGAGCACCTCGAGCTCGTCCCGCAGGCGGCGCATCTCGCGGATGCGGCGGTCCAGATCGGCCACCTGGTCGCGCAGGACGCCGGCGACGTAGGCGCACGGCGGTTCGCCGCGGTCGCGGAAGGCGATGATCTCGCGGATCTCGTCGAGGCTGAGGCCGAGGCGCTGCGCGGTCTTGATGAACGTGAGCCGCTCGGCGTCGGCCGGGGCGTAGTCGCGGTAACCCGAGGCGGTGCGGGCCGGCTCCGGCATGAGCCCGATCGACTCGTAGAAGCGGATGCTCTTGGTGGTGACGCCGAGGTGCTCGGCCAGCTCACCGATCCGCATGCCGGCATCCTAGGCCTCTAGGCCCTTGACCTTCCCCTCGACTGGAAGGCATATGGTTCTGGTGACAACCAAAGGGAGGCTTGGGAATGGCTGAGGCTACGGCGATCGCCCGCCGGCGCGTGGAGATCTTCAGCGCGGGCTGCCCGACGTGCCAGCGCACGATCGAGCAGCTGCGCGAGCAGATCGACCCGCGTCACGAGATCGTGGTCCACGACATGCACAACGACGAGGCCGCAGCCGAGAAGGCCGAGGCCTTCGGGATCCGCACGGTGCCCGCCGTCGTGGTCGACGGGTCGCTGCTCTCGTGCTGCAAGAACACCGGGCCGACGCTGAAGGAGCTGCACGCGGCCGGCCTCGGCCGTCCCGGCCGCATCCAGCTCGAGTCGTCCTAGCCAGTCTGCGGCGGGCCTCCGCCGGCCGAAATTCCCTTGACTTGCTAGCTGAGCGTCGTTAAGTTAACAACGTTAGGTTAACGACGGTCACCGAGGAGGTCGGGCGATGCTGGCACGATTGGCAGAGGTCACGGTCCGGCGGCGGAAGCGGGTGCTGCTCGTCTCCCTCGTGCTGTTCGCCATCGCGGGAGTGGCCGGGGGTGGGGTTGCCGGGCGCCTGTCGTCGGGGGGCTTCGACGACCCGGGCGCCGAGTCGACGGAGGCGGGCCGGCTGGTCGACGAGGTGTTCGGCGCAGGGGAGCCCAACGTGGTGCTGCTCGTGACGGCGAACGCCGGGAGCGTCGATGCGCCCGCGGCCGCCGCCGCCGGTGCGGCCCTCACCGCCGAGCTTGGAACGACGCCGGGCGTCGAGCAGGCCAGCTCCTACTGGAGCCTCGGGTCGGTGCCGCCGCTGCGGAGCAACGACGGCCGCCAGGCCCTCGTGCTGGCCCGGATCGCCGGCGACGAGGACGAGGTGGGCGATCGCATCGAGACGGTCTCGCCGGCGTTCACGCGCCAGACCGCGGACATCGACGTGCGGGTCGGCGGGCAGGCGGAGGTGTTCCGCCAGATCAGCGGCACCGTCGAGGAAGACCTGGCCCGGGCCGAGGGCGTGGCCATCCCGATCACGCTGCTGCTGTTGCTCCTCGTGTTCGGCAGTGTGGTGGCCGCCGGGCTCCCGGTGGGGATCGGCATGCTGTCGATCATCGGGACCTTCCTCGTGCTGCGGGTGCTCTCCGAGTTCACCCAGGTCTCGATCTTCGCCCTCAACCTCACGACCGCGATGGGCCTGGGCCTGGCGATCGACTACAGCCTGTTCGTCGTCTCCCGCTACCGCGAAGAGTTACGGCGGGGCCTCGATCCGCACGCCGCCGTGGTGCGCGCCGTGCAGACCGCCGGCCGGACCGTCGTGTTCAGCGCCGCCACGGTCGCGGTGTCGCTGGCGGCGCTGCTGGTCTTCCCGCTCGCCTTCCTGCGCTCCTTCGCCTACGCCGGCATCGCCGTCGTTGCGATCGCCGCGCTGGTGTCGGTCGTCGTGCTCCCGGCCGGTCTCGCCGTCATCGGCCGCAACATCGACCGTTGGGCGCTCGTCCGCCGGCGGCCCAAGGAGGTCGGCGAAGGATTCTGGCACCGGATGGCGACCACCGTCATGCGGCGTCCCGTTCTGATCGGCGGGTCGATCGTGGCGTTGCTGATCGTCCTCGGGCTCCCGTTCCTCCATGTCCAGCTCGGCCTGCCCGACGACCGGGTCCTCCCGGCCGACGTGAGCAGCCGGGAGGTGCAGGACCAGATCCGTGCCAACTTCATGTCCAACGAGGCGGGGGCGGCGGAGGTCGTGGCCGTGGGCATCGGCGACCCGCGGGCTCACGCCGCTGACATCTCCGGCTACGCCGCGTCGCTGTCGCAACTCGACAGCGTCGCCCGGGTCGACGCCCTCACCGGATCCTTCGCCGGCGGCCGACAGGTCGCCGAGCCCAACGCCGCCTCCGCCCGCTTCGAGGCGGCGGACGGCACGTGGTGGTCGGTCGTGCCCTCCGTCGAACCG
>JBOGIC010000487.1:0-4824 GCA_050744985.1 Acidimicrobiales bacterium | reverse complement strand
GCGCTGGCCGCACCGGACGGCGCCATCCTGCACGTGGTCACCCGCACGGGCTCGTCCCGCAGCGAGAGCTGGCAGCTGCAGGCGCCGCCGTACGACCAGCGCGTCGTCACCGTCGGGGCGGACGGGCGACCGGGCCGGGAGCTCGGCACGAAGGACGGCCGGCCTGAGGTGTGGAACCCGCTGACCAACACCGTGCACGTGCTGGCGACTGGTGCGATCGCTCCACCCGATCGGGGCGAAGACGTGGCCGGCGAGCGCCTGGTCGAGGGCATGCGTGATCTTCTGCGCTCCGGTCAGGCCCACGAGGACGGGCGCGTGACCGTCGACAGCCGCGAGGGCATCCGGATCGTGTCCGATGTGGACTCGCGTGTGCTCGTGGTGGACGCCGGGTCCTACCGGCCGATCGAGTGGACGCTCACATCCGACGACGGAACCGTCCTGACGACCCGCATCGAGGCCTACGAATCGCTCCCCGCGACGGAGGCGAACCTGGGCCTCCTCGACGTTCGGGCCCACCACCCCGATGCGGCCGTCGTCGCCGACGGCACGGTCTCGAACGACGGGATGCCCGGGAAGAAATGAGGGCAGGCCCGGATGGTCGGGCCGGCGGCGCGGCCTCATGCTCGCCGCATGACCCGCACCCAGACCCGGGCGGTGGCCGCAATCGCCGGCACCGCCGTCCCGATCGCCACCTGGCTCGCCTTCGTCCCGTGGGACCTCGAGGGGGCCGACGCGATCGGCCTGAGGCTCCTCTTCTCGGTCGGCACCGGCGCCATCGTCGGCGGGGCGATCGCGTACGGCAGCCGGCCCGCGGGCCAAGCGTTCGTCCCGGCCGCGTGCGTCACCACGCTGGTGCTATTCGCGTGGCGGGCGTCGGCGGCCGCGGACCCGTTCTGGCCCCTCGCCGTCGAGCTCGCCATCCCCGCCGCCGTCGGCGCCTACGTCATCGCCTTCGGCATCGCGCGGATCGTCCGCACCGGCTCGGCCATGACCTGACCCGTCAGCACCGCCGTTTGATTCGCAGTTGAGGGGTCTCACAGCCCTAATGGCGCGGAACAAACGGGGGGTAGCATCGACGGCCATGTCGGACTCCGATGAGATCACGAGCGGCCAGCGGGTTGTGCTCGGCCGGCGGGACCGTATGTCGATGGTGGGCTTCAAGTGGTCGGGGAAGGAGCCGTCGAGCCTCGACAGCCCCGACGACGCCCAGGAGCTGGGCGCCAAGTGGGAGGGCGACGAGCTGGTCGTCTACGACTATCCGGGCTTCTTGGAGCTTCTCGAGTATTACGAGAAGGGCGAGTACCTCTCCGACAACGATTGAGGCTCGCCACCACGGCGGCCGTCGTCGCCGTCGCGCTCGCGGTCACGCTGACCGGCTGCCGTGACAAGCCGGCGGCGAGCGGCAGCCCGTCGACCACGGCGCGCGCCGCCGACACGCTCGAGGTCGAGGAGCTGTTGGTCAGCACCCAGAAGCGCGCCACGCCCGATCTCGACGTGCGCGACGCCACCTGTCCCGCCCGGGTCGTCGTCACCCAGAACGCCGAGTTCCAGTGCACGATGGTGGTCGAGGGCATCGTGGTCCCGTACAAGGTCACGCTGCTCAACGTGGACAACCCCAGCCGCACCGGCCGCTACGACATCCGCCCGGCCAAGGCCGTGATCCTGATGCCCAAGGTCGTCGAGACCCTCAGCCGGGCCAATCCCAACGCCCGCGTCGACTGCGGACCGGAGAAGGTCCGGGTGCTCGAGCCCGGCCAGACGATGCGCTGCGTCGTCACCAGCGGCGGTACTTCCCGGGTCGTCACGTTCCGGGTCGACGACGTGCTCGGCACGCTCACGCCGGTCGCCGAGTGATACGCACCGGGTCCGCGTACCCTTGACCGCGTGAACGCGCCGGCATCGTCTCGTCGGCTGGTCCCGGCCCTGGCGGCGGCGGCCGGGGTCGTGGTGGCCCACGTCATCGACTACGCCGTGCTGTTCCCCCGCGCCGAAGCCCGCGACGCCTACCTCCACGCGACCGGGCACGGCTACTGGCCGGTGGCCATCGCCCTGGCGTCGGGGGCCGCCGCCGTCGCGGTCCTGCTCGTCGCCGGGAGCGCCGCCCTGCACGCGGCGCGCGGCTCGCTCGCGCCGACACCCGGTCGGTGGGCCCGGTTCGGTTCGTTGGCGGCGTGGCAGACGGCGGCGTTCGTCGCCATGGAGATCGGCGAACGGGGCCTCGCCGGGATCGGCCCGGCGGCCCTGGTCCGCAGCCCCGAGCTCTGGCTGGGGCTGGTCCTGCAGGCGCCGGTGGCGTGGCTCGTCGTGAAGGTCCTCGGCCGGGCGGACCGCGTCGGCGCCGCGGTAGGCGCCCGCTTCCACCGGCCATCGGTCCGGCCGCGCCGTCCCGTGCTGCTTCCCGCCGCCTTCGCCGTACCGCCCTCTCTCCGGCTCGCGTCGCCGGCCTGGCCCCGCGGGCCACCACCGCTCCCACTCCGCGTTTAGTCCGCGTAAGAGGGGTCTCCAAGCCCCAATGTCGCGAAGTAAAGGAGTGGTTTCCTGCCTGCGCTGCGCCGCCTGGGTGCGGCCGTCGTGCTGGTCGCGGGGATCATCGTCACCTGGGCGCCGCCGGCGTCGGCCCACGCCGTGCTGCTGCGCACCGAACCGGCGCCCCAGACCACGGTGAAGACCGCGCCCGACGCCGTCCGCCTCATGTTCTCCGAGCCGGTCGAGGTCACCTTCGGGGCCGTCCGCGTCTTCGACGTCGACGGCACCCGCGTCGACCCCGGCACGATCGAGCGCGCCAACGGAAACCGTGACGTCGTCGTCCCCGTGCGGTTGAAGAACGGCACGTACACGGTGACGTGGCGCGTGACGTCGGCGGACGGGCATCCGGTGAAGGGCGGGTTCGGGTTCTTCGTCGGCACCCCCTCGACCATCTCGGCCGTGGCCGTGCCGCTCGACGCCGGCGCGCCCGCGGTTGTGACGATCGGGTACTGGCTCACGCGGTTCCTGTGGCTCGCCTCCGTCATCGCCGTCGTCGGCATGGTGGCGGTGCGGCTGTGGGTGTGGACGCCCGCGGTGCGGGCCTCGAACCTGAGCGGGTCGGTCGCCGCCGACGGGTTCCGGCGGCGGTTCACGCGGTGGCTCCGCCTGGCTTGGATCGTGCTCGTGGTCGCGGCCGGGGCCACGCTCGTGTTCCAGGCGGCGACCGTGTCGGGGCTGTCGCTGGCGGAGTCGGCGCGGCCCGCCGTCCTCCGCGACCTGCTGGACACGGCCTTCGGCCGGCTCTGGCTCGTCCAGACCGGGCTCATCCTGGCCATCGGCGTGCCCGTGTTCGCCCTGACGGCCCCACGCGCCGTCGCCAGCATCCGGCCGCCGGTGTGGGTGGGCGTGCTCGGCGTCCTCGCCGCCGGCCTGTGCGCCGCCACCGCCCTCAACGGCCACGCCCGCACCCTGGACCGGGCGTCGATCATGGTCCCGAGCCTCGCCGTCCACATCGCGGCGGCGGCGCTCTGGGTCGGAGGGTTGGCCGCGCTCGTTGTGCTGGGCGGGCTGTCGTGGCGGACGGTGCCCGACGCGGACCGGCCGGCGCTGCTACGCCGGCTGATCCTGCGGTTCGGCCGGCTCGCGTTCTGGGCGGCGCTGGTGCTCGCGGCGACGGGCACCCTCAACACCATCGGCGCCTCGGGGTCGCTGTCCGACCTCTGGGACACGACCTACGGCCGGGTCGTGCTCGCGAAGGTGGCGCTGCTGGCGGTGGCCCTCGCGCTTGCCGCCAGGCACCGCTGGCAGTCGCCGAAGCGGCTCGCCCAGCCGTCGTCGGCCGGCCGGGCGGTGTCGAGGTTCCAGCGCACCAGCGCCGTCGAGGTGGTCGTGCTGACGGCGGCCGTCGGCTTGGCGGCGGTCCTCGTCGCCCTCGTTCCCGGGCGCTCGCTCGCCCTCGCCGCCAAGGGACCGGTCAACCAGGAGCGGCGGGCCGGCGCGTACACCGTCCAGCTCTACATCGACCCCACCACCATCGGGGACAACCAGGTCCACGTCACCTACAACAACGCCCAGGGCCTGGCCGCCGCCGAGGTCACCAACGTCACCGTCACGCTAGGCCCGGCGGACGGCGGCGCCGCGCCAGAGCCCGTCGAGATGCGGCTGATCTCGCCCGGCCACTTCGTAGGCGACACCACGCTCCCCGCGCCCGGCCGGTACCGCCTTACCGCCGACGGCGGCGGGGCATCCACCACGTTCGACTTCCGTCTCCACGCAAAGACCTAGGAGATCCATGAGACGCTTCCTCATCGCCGCGACCATCGCCGCCGCCGCCGCCATCGCCGTTGCCGTCCCGGCCGGCGCCCACGAGGAGATCTCGCCGGCGACCGTCACCGTCGGCGTCCCGTCGTTCCTCACGCTGACCGCCGCCAACGAGGAGCGGGTGGACCTGACGCAGCTGACCCTCGCCGCGCCCCAAGGCATCCAGCTCGGCGCGGCGACCAAGGACCCGCCCGGGTGGACGGGGAACCGGGTGGGCCCGGCGTCGGTCGTGTGGAGTGGAGGCACGGTGAGGCCGGGCCGCTTCGAGGAGTTCGGGTTCGAGATCGAAAGCGCCAACCAACCGGGAGCGCTCCAGTTCCGCGCGACGTTGGGCTTCGCCAACGGCGCCACCGAGCAGGCCGACGTCGCGATCACGGCCGTGGCCGGCTCGGGGTCGACGGCCACCACGGTCCACAGTCACGACGGCGAGCCCGCGACGACCGTCGCACCCGCCGGCGGCGGCAAGGGCAACGGCAACGGCGATGGCGGCGGCGGCGGCGATGGTCGCGGCGATGAGGAAGCGTCTCATGGATCTCC
>JBOGIC010000486.1:0-3688 GCA_050744985.1 Acidimicrobiales bacterium | reverse complement strand
GCGAGGGTTGTGAGGTGGACGTACCCGCCCGACAACGCCGGCCGCAGCAGCACCGATACCAGCAGCGACGAGCCCGGCGGTGCCTGCCAGCGCCGGCCCTGGCGGCCCCGCCCGGCGGTCTGGTGGTCGGCGACCACTACGACGCCTTCGGGCGCGCCCTCGCGGGCGAACCCGACCGCCACCTGGTTGGTGGAGGTGACCTCGTCGAAGCGGCGGATGAGGTCGAAGCGGGGGTTCGCAGGAACATCCGGCACGCCTGCCACGATATGGCCCGTGTTCGGCAAGGTCCTGGTCGCCAACCGCGGGGAGATCGCGGTCCGGGTCATGCGCACGTGCCAGGACCTGGGCATCCGCACGGTCGCCGTCTACAGCGACCTCGACCACCGTTCGCTGCACGTCCGCATCGCCGACGAGGCCTACGCCATCGGCGGCCAGGCCGCGGCGGAGAGCTACCTCAACACCGAGGCCATCCTCGAGGTGGCCCGACGCAGCGGGGCCGACGCCCTTCACCCCGGCTACGGCTACTTCTCGGAGAACGCCGACTTCGCCCGCGCCGTCGCCGCCCAGGGCGTGACGTTCATCGGCCCGCCGCCCGAGGCCATCGAGGCGATGGGGGAGAAGATCACGTCCCGCCGTACCGCGGTCGCGGCCGGGGTCGCGCCGGTGCCGGGCACCCTCGACCCCGTCCTCTCGCCCGAGGACGTCGTGGCCTTCGGTGAGGCGTACGGCTGGCCGGTCGCCATCAAGGCCGCCTACGGGGGTGGGGGGCGGGGGCTCCGGGTCGTCGGCGACGCCGCGGCCGTGCCCGCCGCCCTCGACGCCTGCCGGCGGGAGGCCCTGTCGTCGTTCGGCCGTGACGAGCTGTACCTCGAGCGCTACCTCACGCGCCCCCGCCACATCGAGATCCAGGTCTTCGCCGACACCCACGGCAACGCCGTCTGGCTGGGGGAGCGGGACTGCTCGGTGCAGCGCCGCCACCAGAAGCTGATCGAGGAGACGCCCTCGCCGGGCCTCCCCGACGAGCACCGCCGCCGCATGGGCGAGGACGCCGTCAGCGTGGCGCGGGCCTGCGGCTACGTGAACGCCGGCACCGTCGAGTTCCTGTACCAGGACGGCGAGTCCTGGTTCCTGGAGATGAACACCCGCTTGCAGGTGGAGCACCCGGTCACCGAGCTGGTCTGCGGCATCGACCTGGTCGCCGAGCAGATCCGGGTGGCGGCGGGTGAGCCGCTGAGCTTTACCCAGGGCACGATCCAGCGGCGGGGGGCCGCCATGGAGTGCCGGGTGAACGCCGAGGACCCGGCCGGCGGCCGGTTCCTCCCCTCGCCCGGCACGATCAGCCGCTTCTCCCGCCCGGGCGGGTTCGGCGTGCGCGTCGACGCCGGCGTGGGCGTGGGGGACACGGTCAGCCAGCACTACGACAACCTCCTCGCCAAGGTCGTCACGTGGGGCGCCACCCGCGACGAAGCCCGCCGCCGCATGGTCCGGGCCATCGGTGAGACCGTCATCGAAGGCGTCGTCACCAACGTCGCCGCCCACCGGCTCGTCCTCGAGCACCCCGACTTCGTCGAGGGCCGCCACTCGACGCGGTGGCTGGAGGAGGAGGTCGACCTCTCGGCCATCGCGCCCGCCACCGCCCACGTCCGCCCCGCCGCCGAGGCCGACGACGGCCGCCAGCTCGACGTGGAGGTCGACGGCCGCCGGTTCAAGGTGCGCGTGTTCCTGCCCGAGCGGCGCGGCGGCCCGCAACTGCCATCCGCGGGCGGTCCCGGCCGGCGGCCCCGCCGGGGCACGACCGCGGGCCCGGTCGGGGCCGGACGGGTCGTGGCGCCGATGCAGGGCACGATCGTGTCGATGCTGGTGGCTGTGGGCGACCACGTCGAGGCGGGCCAGCCCGTCTGTGTGCTGGAGGCCATGAAGATGGAGAACCAGGTCGACGCCGAGGTCTCCGGCACCGTGACCGAGGTCCGGGCCCGTCCCGGCGACACCGTGGGCTCCGGCGACGTCCTCCTCCTCATCGTTTGATCCGCGGAACGGGGGTCCTACAGCCCCAATGGCGCGGAACAAACGGGGTTATTCGGCGGCCTCGGCCAGCGATTCGGCCAGGGTGGGGTGCACCAGCAGGGTGTCGACCACCTCGGTGACCCGCAGCCCGCACGACACCGCCAGGGCGATGACCGAGATCAGCTCGGCGGCGTGGCGGCCGACGATCGACCCGCCCAGCACCACGCCGGTCGCCGGGTCGGACACGATCTTGACGAACCCGCGCGGGTCGTCGTTGATCAGCGCCTTGGCGTTGGAGGCGAACGGCACCTTCGTGACGCGGATCTTGCGGCCGACCGTGAACGCCTCGGCCTCGTGGATGCCGACCTCGGCGATCTCGGGCTCGGTGAAGATGGCCTGGGCCGCCTTGTCGTAGTCGAGGTGGCGGTGCTGGCGGTTGTGCAGGCCCATGACGTGCTCGGCGATCTTGCGCCCCTGGATGGACGCCACCGACGACAGCGGCAGCTTCCCGGACACGTCGCCCGCCGCGTAGATGTGGGACACGTTCGACTGGCAGTGGTGGTTAATCGTCACGAACCCGCCCTCGTCGGCCTCGACTCCCGCGGCCTCGAGCCCCAGCCCCTCGGTGTTGGGGACCGACCCGATGGCGAGCAGGGCGTGGCTGCCGCGGGCCGTCCGCCCGTCGTCACAGCGCACGGCCACGCCCTCGCCGCCCGCGTCGCCCGCGCGCTCCCGGTCGATCCCCTCCGCTCGCGCCCCCTTGAGCAGCTTGACCCCGCGGCGGAGGAAGTCGTCCTCCAGCGCGGCGGCGACCTCGGGGTCACGATCGGGGAGCACCTGCTGGCGGGAGACGATCAGCGTCACGGTGGAGCCCAGGGACCTGAACATGTGGACGAACTCCACGCCCGTCACGCCCGAGCCGATCACGACCAGGTGGCTCGGGATCCGAGGCGGCGGGTACGCCTGCCGGGTCGTGAGCACGCGGTCGCCGTCGGCCGTCGCCCACGGCGGGATGCGGGGCCGGCTCCCGGTGCACAGGAGGATGGCGTCGGCCTCCATCTCGGTCGTGCCGTCGCTCGCCTCGACCTCGACGGTGTGGGCGTCGAGCAGGCGGCCGGTGCCGTGGAGCATCCGGACGCCCTGGCTGGCCAGCAGGTCGACGACGGACTCCCGCAGGTGGTCCTCGATGGCGGCGATGCGGCGCTTGAGGGCGTCGACGTCGACGCTGGCGTCCAGCTCGGCCAGGCCCATGCCCGCCGACCGGCGCGCGAACGACACGGCGTTGCCGGTGGCGATCATGGCCTTCGACGGGATGCAGTCCCACAGATGGGCGGCGCCGCCGACCACGTCGCGCTCGATGATCGTCACCTCGGCGCCGAGGCGGGCGGCGACGGTGGCGGCCGTGTTGCCGCCCGGACCGCCGCCGATGATGACGAAGCGCGTGGGCCGAACGGGCACGGTTGCACCGTACCCGTTCGGTTGTTTCGGCTATCTCAACGGCGCCGCCGGCAAGGCGCTACTGCCAGGCGTAATAGACGACGTCGTCGGTCCCACGGAGGAACAGGTCGAAGCTCCCCACGCCCCGCGACGTGGCGCCCGGGCCGCTCCGCCAGGTGTCGGTCCACTTGAGCAACCGTTCCCATGGGCCCCAGCCGCCGCCGCCGTAGGCCAGGGCATAGGCCCG
>JBOGIC010000485.1:0-8534 GCA_050744985.1 Acidimicrobiales bacterium | reverse complement strand
CTCGTGAACGCCGTCGACAAGGTGAGCGCCCAGCTCGAGGAGGGCATGGCGCCCATCGCCACGGCCTACGGCGAACGCTGCGCCATGCTCGACAAGCGGGTGAAGGTGCGGCTGCGGCCCAAGGGCGAGACCCGGGGCGTCGCCCGTGGAGTCGACCGGTCCGGCCGCCTCGAGGTGGCGTCGGCCAGCGGCATGGTCGAGCGCGTCGGCGTCAACCAGCTCATGGATCTCGAAGTCGTCTGACGCGTCGGGACCGCGCGCCGGTTGTACGCTGGGCGCTGGTCCCAACCGCGTTTCGCCCCTACGCCTGCTGTCGCCGACGAACCTCAGCCGCGGGCCGGTTGTTCATCCGCGAAGGAGGAAGGGAAAGGTGCGTTTCCGGGGGTTCGTGTCGGCGGCTGTACTGCTCACGGTGGCCGCGGCATGTGGCGGTAAGGACGAGGCCAAGCCGCCCTCGTCGACGCGGGAGAAATACGTCCCGGTCGTGCCGACGAAGGTCAGCGAGGGAACGGGCCCGTGCGGCCTGCTGAGCCAGGCCGAGATCGCTGCCGCGGTGGGCCAGCCGTTCAACGCGGGCGAGGGCATCTCGTCGGAGGGCGCCGGCTCGTGCTCGTGGCATCTGCGGGGCTCGGCCACCCAACTCGTCAACGTGGTCACCCTGTCGCCCGGGGGCGACCCCTACCAGCAGACGCTGTCGACGGCGGCGAAGCCCATCGAGCCGATCAGCGGCGTCGGCGAGCGGGCCTTCATCGCCACTGACACCGTCTGGGCCTTCAAGGGCCCGCGCGTCGTCGCCGTCCAGGTCGTGACGAGCCAGCCCCTCAACTCGAGGAAGCAGTTCGCCACCAAGCTGGCCCAGACGGCGATCGAGCGTGCCTAGGACCGTTTGCTCCGCGCCATTGGGGCTCACAGACCCCTGTTCCGCGGATCAAACGGTGGTGGTGGTGGTTACGTGCTGCCGCTGCCGGCGTCGGGCTCGCGCAGCTGGCCGCCCTCGCCCAGCGGGCCCTCGTCCTCGCCCGGCAGGGCGTAGGGGCGCTCGGGAGCGGCCTGCTTGCCGGGTGCGGTGACGTCCTGGGCCTCAACCTTTTCGAGGTGGCGCTTCAGTTGGTCGGGGCGGTCGTGGGCACCGGTGTCGTGCTCCGGTCGGTACGACTCCTCATCCGGGAGCATCGGGTTGTCGACTCGGGAATCCGACATGTCCTCACCTCGTCATTCGGTTCGGGTCTTACGCCGTGTGTCCCCCGGGGCCGGGCCGCCGAAACGGGGTAGGACTTCAGCATGCGCGAAGATGAGGGGGTTCGCGAGGGAGAGGTGGTAGCCGGATGAAACTGGGAATCGTCGGCAAGGGAGGCGTGGGCAAGACCACGATCTCGGCCCTCATCGCCCAGACCTACGCCGAGCGGGGCAACCGGGTGCTGGCCATCGACACCGACTCCAACCCCAACCTGGCGATCAGCCTCGGTCTCGACCTCACCATTGCCGATGACCTGCCCGTTCTGCCGCGACGGATGGTGGTGGGCGGCGACGACGGCGCGATGACGCCGGCCCAGCTCGTCGGCCAGTACGGGGTGATGACACCGGCCAACGTCACGCTCATCCACGCCATGCGCATCACCCAGGCGGGTGGCGGCTGAACGTGCGGTAGCCACGCTGCCGTGCGCAGCATCCTGGGAGCCGCAATCGACACCGAGGCCGACGTGACGTTGGTCGACATGGAGGCCGGCCTCGAGCACCTGAGCCGCTCGGGCGGCACGCTGGCCTACGCCGACGTCCTCCTGGTCGTCATGGAGCCGAGCCGCAAGTCGATCCTCACCGCCGGGCGCACGATCATCCTGGCCAACGAGCTGGGCCTCGAGCGCGTGTACGGGGTGGGCAACAAGTCCCGTCCTGGCGACGAGGAGTTCTTCGCCGAGGTGTGCGCCGAGTACAACGTGCCCCTCGCCGGCATCGTCCCCGAGGACGACGAGGTGGCCGAGGCCGACCGCGCCGGCACCATCCTCCAGGAGGGCACGGGCCAGCCGGTCCGCGAGGCCGTCCGCCGTATCGTCGACTTCGTCGACAACGCGCTCGTCACGACCTGAACGGCGCCGGAAGCCCTGCGTAGCAGGTAAATCGGCGCACCTTGTGGGTTAGCTCGCAGCTACCGGTGCGACATCTAGAAGATGCTGGTCACAGAGCTTTCGCTCTATAGGTTCGCGACATACAATGGCAGGCGATTGACCAGCGCTTCCGGCTGGCGCGAACTGGGGGAATTGCTTGTGAATTGGCTTTGGTTGCTCGCCGACATCCTGCTGATCGCGGTGGTGGCGCCGTTGCTCGTGTACTTCCTCAACAAGGTGTACTACCCGATCAAGGAGATCCGGGCGTACGCCCACGACATCCTCGAGCACGGGGTGAACCTCACGGCCACGCTCGACTCGGTCCCCAAGCTCGTCCGCACCCGCGAGCTGACCAGTCAGGCCCGCCAGGTCACGCAGCGGTACGGCGCCGCTCTGCAGCGCGTGCTCTAAGACGCCAAGTACAACGAGATCACTGGAGGAGTTGTGTCAGTAGAGTCGATTCTGTTGTTCATCGGGCTCGCCGTTGCCGTCGCCATCATCGCCCTCTACCTCTGCACCGTGTCCTGGATGCTGCGCGACGTGAGCTTCACCGTCGGCACCGTGCTCGTCGGCGTGCGTTCGATCGCCCTGCAGGTGCAACCGATCGGTGGCGTCGTACGTGAGATCGTCCGCGACATCCAGGCCATCGAGGAAGACCTCGAGGGCCTTGTCTCGGCTGCCGAGGAGGACGAGGAGCCCCCGGTCCGCGGGCAAGTGGGCGCCGGCTCGCGCTAAGCCCGCCCACCCCGATCCCGGGCGGTTCGGCCGCCCCGCTGATGGCCCCCGCGTGGGGCCATCAGTCGCGTCCGGGATCGGATGCGCTCCGTGGTCGTCTTCGCGCCCACGGGGTGTTGCCCCGCGCCAGCGCGTGCAATACAGTTCCGACTGCACAGACGTCGCAAAGCACCGGGCCACGCCACCGTCGCAGCTTCCGCCGCCGCACCCTCGCAGTTCCACGGGCCCAACCACCTTCAGGGGGGAAAGAATGACGCAGCGGTGGAGGATGGCCGCGAACGAACGTGGTCAGGCCACGTTCTCGTTGGTCATCGTCGTGGTCGTCGTCGCGATCGCAGTCGTACTGCTGTATCGCACGGCCTGGACCGCAAACAGCATCAACAACAAGGCCGAGAGCATCGCCAACACGGCTGGGGGCATCAACACCAGCACGCAGGCGGTCCTCAAGCTCGGAACGACGAACAACCTGGCCACCTCGATCCTCAACACGGCCAAGCCGCTCGAGGGTCAGTTGAACCAGATCGTCTCGCTGGCACAGTCGATCGACGGCCTCGCCATCTCGATCAACCAAACGGCCGGCACCGTCAATGCGACGGCCAAGGGGATCAACGGGTCGGCGGCCACCATCCTCGGGACGGCCCGGTCGATCAACGACGGGGTCGCGCAGATCAACACGAACCTGGTGACGACCCAAGATCTGGCGCGGGCGATCAACGCCGACACGACCAGCATCCTGGGCGAGGCCGAAGAGGTCGTCCACTACGCCTCGTGCATCGACCGTGGTCTGCTCAGCACCGATCCCACCGGCCGGCCCTCGGGCTCGCCCTGCTAGCGGAAAGAGAGAACGATGGTTTCAACCATGGGGCGCCAGACCGAGCTACGGAGTGCGCCGCGCGTTCGAGAAGGGGATGACCAGGCCACCTTCCTCACCCGGTGGCTCCGGGTGTGGGTTCTCCTGCTCACCGTCGTCACCCTCGTGGTGGTGGTCTACCTGATCATCATCACCAACACCCTGGCGAGCATCAACGGCAACCTGGCGACGGCTGAGCGGGCCGTCACCGGGGCGGGTGGCAACACCCAGACCCTGCCGGCCCAGGTCGACCGCATCAACGGGTCCCTGGTGGCGATCGACACGGCCCTCAAGCCCATCCCGGGCCAGGCCGACCAGATCATCGCCTCCCTGACCTCGATCAACCAGAAGCTGACCGACACCGACGCGTCCCTGAAGGACACGTCGGCGACGCTGGTCGTCGTGCTCGGCCAGGTCAACGAGATCAGCGGCATCCTGATCGACGCCAACGACCCGCCCGACCGCCTCGGGGTCCAGAACATCCACCGCCGGGTGGCGGCCATCAACGGTCGTGGCTCGCCCTCCGTCGGGGGGGCCGCGGGCGGTGGCGGCTGCGGTGAGTTCTGCAACGACGAGAACCTCACCACCGCCGAGGCCGACGCCAGCAACATCCTGGCCAACCTCAACGACTCGGTGAACCCGCACCTGAACAGCATCTGCAACTCGTTTGCAGCAACGCTGGTGGCAGGAGGCAACTGTGGCCCGAACATCTAACTGGCTTCCCTTCCCGACCGGCCTTCGTGGCCGGTCGGGAGCGGAGCGGGGCGTCGTCGGTGTCAACCTCGTGCTGGTGGTGTCCTTCGCCTTGTACGCGGTCATCATGCTCAGCTCGACCACGCTGTCGGCCAAGCAGATCGATGACCACGTGAAGGTGATCGTCACCGAGGTCGGCCCGGGGTCCAACGTCTCCCGCCTCGACGAGACGCAGAAGCTCAACACGATCGGCAAGACCGCCGAGGACATCCTCGCCGCGGCCCGGCCGCTCTCGGGTCAGGCGCAGCAGGTCATCGTCGCGGCCACGAGCATCGACAACACCGTGTCGGCGATCCAGGCCAACGCCAACGAGATCAACGCCACCGTCCACAGCATCAACAACACGGCCTCAGCCCTGCTGCCGGTCGTGCAGACCATCCACGGTGACGGCAGCGACAACGTCCTGACGGGCGGTGTCGACCTGATCAACCGGCAGGCCGGGCCCGGGCCGAACTTCTCCGGCCTGACCAATGGCGCCGACACGATCAGCGGCCCACCCGCCAACGTGGTCGTCGGCAACATCAGCTCCGACCTGGGTGACGCCAACCAGGTGCTGGGCACCGCTGGCCTCGGCGGGCATCAGCCGCTGCAGGCCGTGCACGCCCACGTGAACTCGATCGACTGCTCGATCAACACCAACGGGCTGTTGGGCATCGTCGGAGCCCTGCTCCCGCCGCCGTACCCGAGCTGCAACATCGTCTGATCGGTCCCTAGACCTAGAACACGCAGAGCGGGCGCCTTCACGGGGGCGCCCGCTCTGTCGCGTCCGGCGGTAACGTCGTCGGCCACCGAACGGGGAGGGGTCAGCCGCCGAGCGGCCGCGGTCCTCAGGGGACGGTCGTCGGCGGGGCCGTCGTGGTCGGGAGGGTTCGCTCGTCGGGGACGGTGAAGCTCTCGGCCATCTGGTCGTAGATGCCGGCCAGCTTCTGGAAGTCGTCGAGCGGGACGGCCTGGAGCACCACGCTGAACATGCGGTGTCCCTCGAAGATGAAGTAGTGGGCGTGCACGCTCTGCTGCCCCGAGGCCGTGTCGGGCGTCGTGTACAGGTAGTAGATCGCCAGCCGGCCGTTGACCTGGAGGAACTGGGTCTGCACCAGCTTGTTGTTCTCGTTGGTGAAGGTGATCACGTCGGTGACGGACTTGAAGTTGGTGAGGTTCTCGGGCGTCGCCGGCGTCTCGATGGGGATGACGCGGATGCGCATCAGCTCACCACCGCCGCCCTCGACGGTGAGGCGGACGTCGGCGACCGGCACGCCTGTGCGCACCCAGCCCTTCGGGTACTTGATCGACAGACCGGTCACGTCGTCCTTGAACGTCTCGAACTCGGAGGCGGGCAGCGTGATCGCCGTGTTCGCGCTCGTCGTCGGTGGGGTCGTCCCGCCGGCGCTGGTGCCGTCGCCCGGGTTCTTGTTGGCGCTGCTGTTGAACATGACGGCGAACACCAGCACCATCAGGACCACGCCGGTGAGCACCGACAGGATGACTACCATCCGCCGCTGCTTGATCTGCTGCGGTGAGGGGCGGCGGCCACGCTTGGGCCGGACCGGCTCGGCCAGCGCCGCCTCGTCCTGGGCTTCCCCCTCGTCGGCCTCGGGAATACCCCAGTCGGCGCCGGCGGCGTCCTCGTAGTCGACGGGGGGCGGCTGCTCCTCCTGCTCCTGCTGCCCCTGCCACTGGCTCACGAGCTCGTCGGCGGTGGGCCAGGCATCGTCGCCCTCGGAGGACACGACCGGCTGCCAGGAGATCTGGTCGCCCTCGTAGACCGGCTGCCACTCGATGTCGCCCGCCGCCGCCTGGGGCAGCTCCGCGGGCGGCTCGTCCTCCACGGCCTCGAGGGGCGTCTCGACGGCGGTTTCTTCCTCGACGGCCGCCTCCTCGACGGGCGTGTCGGCCGCTTCCCCCACGGGCGCCTCCTCGACGGGCTCCGCGCCGTCGGGCTCGGTGCCGGCCTCGGTGCCGGCCTCGACGCCGTTGTGCTCGGCCGGCGTGACCTGCACCTCGTCGTCGTCCGCCGGGGGGGCGGACGTCGGCCCGTGATCTGTGGGATCGGTCATGCTGGCACCCTCCGATGGGGCGTCGTGGCGTCGCCGGGGCTGGGAAGAGCGTCGATGCTCAGCGTGGTGACGTGTGCTCGCAGTGTCGTGCTCAGGGCGTTGACCAGGTACGTGTTCAATGTCTATTCTGGCCGAGATTCGACGGAAGGGGACTGCATGGCAGCTGTGTCGCTCGCAGGATGGTTTGTGGGCTACGTCATTGCGGCCGTCGTCATCGCAATTGTGGTCATCAACGTGGCAATCATCCTCTCGTTGGCCCGCCGCATCGGCGTGCAGGCCGACCAGATCACAACTGCGCTGGACGAGGCCCGTATCAACACCTTGCCGCTTTGGGACGTTGACAAGATCAACGGTGGGGTGCGTTCGATCACGCAGAGCGCCCAGGAGGCGCGTGCGCTGTTGGGAGGGGGTCAGTAATGACTCTGGCCGTCAACGTCGCCCAGGAGCACATCCAGTTCTGGTGGATCACACTGGGCCTGGGCATGGTGGTCATCGCCGCCGTCATCCTGCTCCTGTTCCTCCTGCACACGTTCGTCAGCGACATCGACCGTAACGTCCGCGAGGTCTGGGAAACGGCTACCCGTGTGGCCCAGAACACCTCGACCACGTGGATGCTCAACCAGGCCGGTGTGCTCACCGGCGAGCTGCGTGAAGAGGTTCGCCGCCACGCCCAGCTCATGAACTACGCGGCCGGAGGTCGGAGATGACGATCCAGCTCGTGCTGTCCATCCTCGAGATCGCCATGCTGATCGGCGTGTTGGCGATCTACCTGGTCGTCATCGGCAACCAGTTGCGGAGCATCTCGAACACCCTCGCCAAGATCACCTACGGTGTGCGAGCGGTGGAGACGATGTGCGCCGTCATCGGCCCGGCCGTCGACCGCATCAACGGCAACCTGCAGGATGTGTGCGAGAACCTGCAGAGCGCCGCCATCGAAGCGGAGAAGCTCTCCCGCTAGACCCGCTGAGGTTCACCGAAGTCGTCGGAGAGGGGCCCGCGAGGGCCCCTCTTCCCGCGTCATAAGATCGTGCACGTGGCCGACTGGCCGCTGCCTCCGCTGATCGAACCCCACGGGCCCGCGTCCGACGACGAAGAGGTCGTGCGGGCCTTCGTCCGGGGTGACGTGCCGCCACCGCACTCGGAGCTGTTCCACGTCGAGGGGCCGGTGCTGATGGCGGGGCGTGACATGGCCACGGCGCTGCAGACCGGCCCGCGCAGCTTCCTCGTCAACCACGACATGTACGGCGGCATGGCCAAGGCCAAGGAGATCACCGAGCGGGTGTTCACCGCAGAGGGCATGAGCCTGCTCGACGAGGACACGCTGTACGGTCCGGCGGTGGGCGTGCAGATGGTCGGCTTGCGGTACTCGACGTGGGACCTGTGGGGCGCCGACATCGACCAGGCCTTCGCCGACCTGCGGGTGGCGGCGGCCGGCGGCGAAGAAGACCTCCTCCTCGGCGGCGGCGACCTGCCGTTCCAGTTCTGACCGCGTGAAGGCCGTAATCTTCGACGTCGACGGCACGCTGGTCGACAGCGAGCGCGACGGCCACCGGGTGGCGTTCAACCTGGCATTCGAGGAGTTCGGGCTGCCGTATCGGTGGGGCGTGGAGGAGTACGGCGGGCTGCTGCGCACGACCGGCGGGCGCCGCCGCATCGAGGGCTACCTGGCCGAGCAGGGGATGGCGGAGGAGGAGCGGGGCGAGCTGGCCACGGCCCTGCACAAGCGCAAGACCGAGCTGATGCAGGGGCTGGTCGACGAGGGCCGGGTGGAGGTGCGCCCCGGCGCGAAGCGCCTCCTGCACGAGCTCACGGCCGACGGCTGCGCGCTGGCGGTGGCCACCACGGGAAGCCGGGGTTGGGTCGAGCGCCTGCTCGACCGGTTGCTCCCCGCGGTCGCCTTCGACGTGATCGTCTGCGGCGACGAGGTCGAGAACCGCAAGCCCGACCCCGAGGCGTTCCTCGTGGCCCTCGACCGCCTCGGCGTGTCATCCGGCGAGGCCGTTGTCATCGAAGACTCGTCGGAGGGCCTCGACGCGGCCG
>JBOGIC010000484.1:0-1767 GCA_050744985.1 Acidimicrobiales bacterium | reverse complement strand
GGTAGTCCGGGTCGGCGGCCTGGCTGAAGTCGATCCCCCCGCCCTCCTGGTAGTAGAGCCGGGCGTAGCGCAGCGTGTAGACGCTGTGCACGACGGCCCACGCCAGAACGATGCCGAACAGCGCGTGAACTGTGCTGGCCACGCGTACCAGCCCCTTCTCGTCGCCGGCCTGCAAGAGCGAGACGGCCACGATGAGCGCCCCCGCGGCGCATGCGACGAACTGCAGGATGTCGGCCCACCGATGGGAGTAGTCCTCCCGCTGCGCCAAGGCGGCCGTCCCCTGGGCATCGGTGCGTAGCGCGATCCACAGGACCCAGACCACCAGTACGAGCGCCATCGCGTTCCATCCGGCCAGCATCGCTGTCGGCCACGGGAACACGAACCTCACCGCGGCCATGACGACGAGGCCGACGGCTAAGGCGACGTAGATCCGGGTCCGGGCCGGCGAGTGCAACATCGGCGCCGACGGTATTCCTCAAGACGGCGGGTGCGGGAGCCGATCATCACGACATGACTCGGCGGTCCGCGTCCGTCGCGACCTTGCGCCATGCCGACGAATGGTCGACGCGGTGGCAGTGCCGCTGCGGGTACGAGAACGCCGGTCGGTCCCGATGCCTGATGTGCGGCGCCAAGGCACCGGCCGAGGCGCAGGACACGCCCGGGCTGAGCGCCGACGAGGACGGCGACGGCCAGCCCGGCGACCGAACGCCGACCGCCAAGGCGGGCCGCAAAGCGACCCGAACGGTCGTCAAGCTCATCCTGGCGAACCTGCTGCTGACCGGGTTCGAGATCTTCTTCTTCGCCGCGACCGGCACGCCTCCCGCCCGGGCGATCGCCATCTCGTTCGTGATCGGCATCATGTTCTACGCCATCTGTGCGACGTGGGTGAACCTACGGTCGTTCGACCTGGGGCTCAGGGCGCGCTGGGGCAAGGACACGGCACGTGCCGGCGTGCTCGAGGGCTTCATCGTCGGCGCGTCGGCCGCCGTGCTGGTGACCGCGGTGCTGCGGCTGGCCCTCGGCCGGGCCGAGCTCGACCCCACCACCGCCCTGCTCGCCTCCAGCTCGGTGTTCATGCTCGTGCTCGGCGCCGTGCTCATCGTCGTGGCCGCGCCCCTTGTCGAGGAGCTGGTGTTCCGCGGCTTCCTGCTCGAGGCGTTCCGGCGCAAGGGCAAGGGCGCCGCCGTCGCCCTGAGCGCCGTCGCCTTCAGCCTGGCCCACCTCAGCCTCGCCCAGTTCCGCTACTACTTCTGGGCGGGGGTGCTGCTGGGTCTCGTCTACTGGCGCCGAGGGCTCGTCGGGTCGATCGCCGCCCACGCCACGTTCAACGGGATGCTGGTAGTTTGCGCGCTGGCCGCCTTCCACGGGCCCACGACCGACGTCGAGTTCGCCGGGGCGCGGGTCGCGGTGCCGGCCATCTACGCGGTCGCGGAGGTCTTCGGGGACGATCTGGCCCTCGTCGGGCCCGGCGGGCAGACGATCGAGTTCGCGCACATGGACGTGACCGAGGCACCGCCGGCGAGCGACATCGGCGCCACGCTCGTGCGCGGTGGGCCTTCGCTCCCGGCGCTGGAGGCGATGGACGTCATCATCGACACCACGAGCGTGTCGTTGATCGACCTCCCCGCCGGCCGGGCCGTCTCCGCCGTCGCCGACGTTCATGGCCTTCCGGGCCGGATGGTCGTGCTGCCGACCGAAGGCCGCATCTGGGTCGCGGTCTTCCGCTCCGACGGCAGCTTCCGCTCGACCCAGGACTTCGACGCCATG
>JBOGIC010000483.1:0-2182 GCA_050744985.1 Acidimicrobiales bacterium | reverse complement strand
ATCGCCATGCCCATGCCCGAAGACCTCGGCTGGGTGCAGGCGGGCGCCATCCCCGAGTCGTGCATGACCGCCCACGACGCCATGTTCCCGCAGTGCCGGCTGGGAATGTCCGAGCGCGTGCTGATATCGGGCGGCGCCGGCGGCGTGGGCACGGCCGCGATCATCCTGGCGGCGGAGGCGGGCTCCCGGGTGACGGCGACGGTGCGCAACCCCGACCTGCGCGAGGACGTCGCCCAGCTCGGCGCGGACGCCATCGCCCCGGAAGAGCTCGAGGCACACGGGCCCTACGACGTCATCGTCGAGTTGATCGGCGCACCCAACATGCCGGCGAACATGCGCGCCCTGGCGACCGACGGGCGCATCGCGGTGATCGGCGTGGGAGCGGGCGCGGCCGCCGAGCTCGACCTGCTGGCCCTCATGGGGACACGCGGCACGATCCGCGGCTCGACCATACGGGCGCGCCCGATCGAAGAGCGAGCCATCGCGGCGCGTGAGGTCGAGGCGCATGTGCTGCCGCTGTTCCAGGGCGGGCGGCGCCGCCTGCCCGTCGCCGCCACGTACGACCTCGAGCAGGCCGTCGAGGCTTACGCTCACTTCGCGGCCGGCGGGAAGCTGGGCAAGATCGTCCTCACGTCCGGCGTCGACTGACCCTAAGGAGACCTGATGGCCGACGAAAACGCCGGGTTCCAAGCGGCGCTGCAGTACCCCCTGTTCACGGCGCTGTTCAACCGGCGGTCGCGGCGGATCAGCAAGGGCGTGAAGGAGGTCAAGGCCGGCAGCCTGACCTACACGTCCACCAAGGAACCCGATCCGCTGACGCCGCTCGAGGAGGCGATGCTGATCGCGGCCACGGGCGTGACCGGCATCACCATGCCCGACATGCCGTTCGAGACCGAGGACGGCAAGCCGCTCGTGGGCACGCCGATGCTCGAGGCGGCGGGGCGGGCGGCGTCGAGCCCGGACAACGCGCAGGCGACGCACTTCTTCCTCGTCAACGACACGGGCACGTACCTGCTGCGCAAGCCCGAGGACATCGGCGCCTACCCGTGGGAGGACGGCGTCACGCCCGAGAAGCTCCTGGCCTTCGCCGAGGCGTCGAAGGTGAAGGTCATGGACGACCGCCTCGACATGCCGCGGCAGTACCCGTGCTACCTCGGCCGGAACCGCTACGTGTCCAACCTGCCCGGAACGACGGTCCTCGTCCCGGTGGTCGACCTGACCCGCCAGTACATCAACGGCCTGATGTTCCTCCTGACCCAGGACGACGGCCACCGGCCGGTGCCCATCGACGACTGGTTCTTCTACCAGCCGGCGGGCGTGAAGAAGTGGGTCAAGAACGGCTTCCTGAACAACGACCTCAAGCTGCCGCTGGGGTACCTCAACACGTTCCGCATCCACGTCGAGGCCGAGCTGTTGCTGCAGAACCTGATGCTGTGCATCCAGGCGATGGGCCTCGGCGGCTGGGTGCACGCCGCCTTCGCCAGCCCCGTGCTGCTCGGCGATCCCGAGTACGCCAAGTACGGGAAGGGCCTCGGGTTCCGCTACGACACGCCGAAGAAGAACCTCCTGCGGACGGTGACGAAGCCGATCACCCCGCTGCCGGCGTGGCGCCCCAACCCCGTCGGGCTCGACGGCAAGCTCGAGGGCTACTGCCCGCCCTACTACCCGGACATGACGGCGGCCATCGACGCCCTGCTCAAGAAGAAGTACGCGAAGACGGGGATCTACGGCGACCCGAAACACTTCGGCGAGGTGTTCAAGCCGCCCCTGGCGGACAAGTTCGTCGAGGAGGTGCCGCACTACGACGACCGGGTCATCGAGGTGGCCAAGGACGTGTGCAACTACATCTTCAAGCGCTACGGGCGGTTCCCCGCCCACGTCGACGCCATGTTCGTGCCCGGCATCTGGGTGCAGGCCCACCACCTCGACCTCGACTACTACGACCAGCTCTACAGCCACGGGTACACCAAGAGCCAGGCCCAGCACGACCAGCTGTGGCATGGGGTTGGTGAGTGATGGCTGGCGGGGGGACGGGGTGGGCCGAGCGGTTCCTCGGCGGCAGCGAGGCGGCCGAGGCGGCGATGATCGACGGCTTCACGCGCGACATCCACCAGCTCCAGGACGCCAACCAGAAGCGCGACGGCGGGGCGGTGCTGCGCGGCTTCCACGGCGGCACGATGGG
>JBOGIC010000482.1:0-5237 GCA_050744985.1 Acidimicrobiales bacterium | reverse complement strand
TCGTCGTAGAACTTTGAGTGGCGGTCCTCCACCTCGGCCCTGCCATCAGGCAGGCTCGGGGTGTCAACCAACCGAGTTGAGAAGGAGGACCACCAACATGTCAGCGTGTCACACGACGGATTCGTCGACGAAGAGGAACGAGCGCACAGGCAACGAGGCGCCGAAGGACGGGTCGAACAAGCAGAGGTTGACCATCATGCCGGGCGTCGGCCTTATCGACCTCGACGACCCCGCGGTCGCCGGCAAGCTCGCCGAGCGTCTGGCCGGAAAGGTGGGCGACCAGCTGCTGCTGTTCGCCCAGCGGATGCAGGAGGGCCTGCTGGCCGCCTCGGTCGCCATCGGCCTCGACGTGATGGCCGAGTTCATGGAGTCCGAGGTCACCGACGTGGCCGGGCCGAAGGGCAAGCACGACGCCGGGCGATCCGCCTACCGCCACGGCCACGAGGACGCCACCGTCGCCCTCGGCGGGCGGCGGGTGCCGGTGCGCCGGCCCCGCGTGCGAAGCGTCGAAGCGTCCGAGGTGCACCTCGAGTCCTACGACACGTTCGCCTCGGCCGACCTGCTCACCGCCCACACCGTGGCCGCCATGATGGCCGGGCTGTCCACCCGCCGCTACGAGGGTGCGCTCGAGCCGGTGGGGGCGGAGGTGGCCGAGGCGTCGAGCTCGACGTCGAAGTCGTCGGTGAGCCGGCGGTTCGTGGCCGCCACCGCCGAGCGCATGGCCGAGTTCCGCTCCCGGCCCCTCGACGACGCGAAGTGGCTGGTCATCTTCGTCGACGGCTTCGACTTCGCCGGACACACCATGGTCGGCGCCCTGGGCGTGACCGCCGACGGCACGAAGGTCCCCCTCGGCGTTGTGGAGGGATCGACGGAGAACGCCTCGGTCGTGCGGGGGCTGATCGCCGGCCTGCGGGACCGGGGCGTGAACGCCGCCGACGGGATCCTGTTCGTCCTCGACGGCGGCAAGGCGCTGGCCCGGGCGGTGAAGGACGTGTTCGGGGACAAGGCGCTGATCCAACGGTGCCGACTCCACAAGGAACGCAACGTCGCCGACCACCTCCCCGAGGCGGAGCGGCTGTGGGTGCTGCGCAAGATGCGCCAGGCGTGGAAGAACCCGGACGCGACCGAGGCCGAGCGGGACCTGCGCGACCTCGCCAGCCAGCTCGAGCGGATCAACCCCGACGCCGCCGGCAGCCTGCGGGAGGGCCTGTCGGAGATGTTCACCGTCACCCGCCTCGGCGTGCGGGGGACGCTGCTGGCCACGGTGATGTCGACCAACCCCGTCGAGTCGATGATCGAGATCGTGCGCAACCACGCCCGCAACGTGAAGCGCTGGCAGCCGGGCGACATGCGCCTGCGCTGGGCGGCGGCCGGCATGCTCGAAGCGGCCAAGCAGTTCCGCCGCGTGAAGGGCTACAACCAGCTACCCCAGCTCACCGAAGCCATCAAGAAAGCCATCCCGACGAGCACCGATTTCACCGTTCCTGTCACACCTGCGGCGTAGTATCACCAGTGGAGGCCGTCACCGAAGTTCTACGGCCAGCGGGACATCTTCCCTCGGTCATGATTCGGGTCTTTACGTACCTCCCGTCCTACAGCACAGTCGCCCGCGGCCTTGCATGCGAGCCGGAACGCCTGCAGGACGCGATCGACGCCTTTTCGCCGCCGGCTACCCGGTGACACGATCACCGGTCAGCCCCGAACACGTTGCCTGGCTCGGCGACGGGGGTTGACTCAGCGATAGATCGAGGGCGAGCAAGTCTCCGCCGGGGCGCGCGCCACGCGCGTCCCGGCGGTCCCCGAAGGGGAACGGCGACCGGCACGGATTGCAGTGCTTCGCCGATCCCTGGTCGGGTGCCACGACTCCATCGAAGGTAGATCCGCTGCACAACCCACGTCGTCGGACGAATCAGCCGCGCGGCACAGTAGATTTCCGTGCAGTAACCGCGGGAGAAGGCAGGGTGCGCAATGGTTGGTAGACGGCTTGGCGTGTTGATCAGCGGGGCGTCCGCTGTGGTGCTCCTCTCGGTGCCTGTGGCCCGAGCGGATGCCCCTTTGAACGCGAACAACTGTCTGGGCGCCGGGTTCAGCGGCTTGGTCCCTGAGGAGACGTCAGCCGCGCCGCCGACTTACGGCGAGACGACACGCGGCCAGGCGCAGTCCCGCATCCGCGACGACCTCCTGACCGAAGCCACCGAAGGTGCGGCGAGCTGCGGCAGCCCGTAGTCCGACTGGATTGGTCGTCGGGGGTGGCGCCAACCCTCGCGAGGCCGCTTCCGCATCCGTATCGCACTGCGCGGGCAGTCCCGCACGGGGATCCCCGTGCGGGACGCGCGTGCCGCGCGCCCCCGGGGCCGATCCACAATTGGGACGCAGCGGACCGCGATGCTCCCACCGAGGGTAGTCGCTCGCATAACGCACGCCCCGAGGTGCACCGAGCCCTGTTGCGCGTTCTTGATTCGGCCACGACGGACTATTCCGTAGCGCCATCGCCTCGCGCGGGGATGACGAGCCTCCTAGTTGAACCGATCGATTGGGTGGAACCGGAGTAGACCCGACGCTTCGGTGTCGGAGAAGACGGTGTCCAGAAGGCTGGGGAGCGAGCCCGCCACCTGCCTCCACTCGCCCGGTCGCCGGTTCAGGATCCACACCTCGGCGTCGGAGGCCTCGTTGTCGGTGACGACCAGCGACGCGATGTCGCCCGAGTTCGTAGCTACCGCGACGGGCAGTAGGAATCGATCGTCGCCGGCTGACGCCGGCACGGGCACTCCCCCGGCTCGCGCCGTGAGTTCCGAGCGGACACGCAGCATCCACTCCACCGACTCGTCGCGTCGTGGGTCCGCCAATCGCAGGGAGCCCATCATGCCGCTCCCGTACGCCTCCACGAGCGCCCGGTACTCCGGCGGGAAGCGCACGCCGAGGCGCGCCTCGGCCTCACGCCAGCTCCGATCGGGCCGGGCGGGAAGGTCGGGCGGCAGTACCCACGCCTGCAGGCGATCCAGCGCACCGGCCGGATCACGCGGCTCGATCGCCGGCGCACCCAGCAACCGGCCAGCGTATTGGGCACGGGTGCCGGTGATGCGGATGAAGATCGGGCGCAGGTCCCAGACGGCGCCCAGTTGCTCGGCCAGCTCCGAAGCCCCCGACACGACGCTGTACACGAACGCGGAGAACGGCCCAGGCACCCGGGCCCAGTCGCGCTCGGCCACGTGGCCGACCCAGAGCTGGTCGTCGTGAGCGACCCCGTCACGGACGATCAGGAAGACGTTGTCGCCGTTTCCGTTCGTGGCGACGGGGAACAGCGAGGGGCCCCCGGCCGGGAACGCGGGCAGCGGAGCGAAGCCACCGTCCGGGCCGCGCAAGAGGCCGAGAACGAAAGCCGCCGGCTCATCGAACGCCGGACGGCGTGGGTCGACCCACACCATCTCCCCCCCGACGCTGCCGCTGCCGTAGGTCTCGAGCACCGCGCGGTAGTCCGGCGGGAAGCGCAGGCCGTAGGCGGCCTCGACCTCTTCCCAGGAGCGGCTGACGGCCGCGGGCGTCGGCGGCGGAGGCATCCGAGCGGTCAGGCGTTCGAGGTTTGACGTCACGAGCGGTTGTTCAGCACGAGATCGATCACGAACCCGGCGTTGGTGGTGGCGACGTAGTGGATCTTGTCCACCGGCAACCGGTCCGGCCAGAGCGTTTCGGGGTCCGGCTCGCCGGCGGCATAGATGGGCGTGACGTTCAGGTCGACTTCCAGACAGAGGACGTTGACCGCGCCCACCACGAGTTGCTCGACGGGTCGCATATCGATCTGGCCCGGTGTGACGCGCCAGCCCTGGTTGAAGTTGCTGTACTCCGTGACGAGGTTCTTGAGGGTCGTGCCGTCTCCCCCCAGCTGCTTGCCGACAAGGTGGCCGCGGTCCAGCTTCGGCTGCTCCTGCGGCTCGCGCCAGCCCGGCGGAGTCAACGGGTCGGCGCGGGTGCCGTCGGGGAGTGGCGCCCGCAGGGTTGCGTGGGCGTGGACGGCGGCGCCGGGGCGATCCGTGCCGTAGGTTCGGGTGTCGCTGTAGTGGTAATCCTGGTTCTTGCTGGACCCGCTCTGGTCGTCACGGCAGACAGACGCCTTGGCCTTCGAGTCGGGACGCTCGTCGGGGGACGGGCTGGGAGCGGGGGTGGGCCGGTTGTCGGGCTGGTCCACGACGGGCGGCGTGTGCTTCGGTGCCGTGGGCCGCTTGACCGCGTCGTGAAGGTCCCCGAGCTTGTCGGCGAAGATCACGCCAAAGGCGGTGATGACCGGCAGGCTCGCCGTGGCGATGTCGAGAAGCATCGAGTTACTCGCCGAGGACCAGACCGCTCCCAGCGCCTCGTGATCCGCCGCTCGGTCTGGACACCGGCGCCCGCTTGGGGACCAAGGGTGCGCCGGGCATCGGCGGCCGCAACGTCGGCGGGGTGCCGGGGAAGGGTCCGGACATGCGTCCAGGACATGCTGGCGTTGTCCGGCCCCGTGTACTGCTCGAGGTTGCCCAGGTCGTCGTCGCCGTAGGACGCGGTACCGCTCGCATCCGTCGCCGTCTTCACGCGACCCATCAGGTCATAGGTCCACGACCGGCTGCCTGCCGGGCCGGACTCCGTGCGCACATTGCCCGCCTCGTCGTACGTCCATGTGGTCGTTCCCGACCCATCGCTCTGGGTCCAGACGTTGCCGCTCGGATAGTACGTCCATCCGACTGTGCCCTGCGGCCCGGTTTCGGTCTTCACACGACCGATCCCGTCGTAGGTCCACGACCAGGCGCCCGTCGGGACCGCTCCGCGACTCGAGCCGACCCTGCGGATCGTAGCCATAGCTCGTGATCACGCCGTCCGGCGCCTTGATCGTCTTCAGTGCGCCGCCCTCGTACGTGTAGTTCGTGGTGCGACCTTCGCCATCGGTCCATGACTCGAGATCCCCGGTCGGGGTCGTCTTCGCCTCGCTGTCGGGTTTCGCCTGGCCACCAGCGACGTCGACCGGTCGGCGTTCGCCATGAGCTGACGGCTCGCGCTGCGGGTTCGCCGGCACCGGTGTGCGGCACGGAGGAACTGTCTGCCCGTCGGTGCGTCGGGGCTGGGCGAGGGCGGGCGCAGATCGTGGAACCTCGGGTCGATCCGATCGACATCGGGCGACTCGAGGCGCGTCGGAACGGCTCGATGACGACAACGGCGGCATCGGTGCTCGCGGCTTCGTCAGCCGAACGGCCCGTGGCGCGCGACACGCG
>JBOGIC010000481.1:0-3728 GCA_050744985.1 Acidimicrobiales bacterium | reverse complement strand
TCGTCGTAGAACTTTGAGTGGCGGTCCTCCACCTCGGCCCTGCCATCAGGCAGGCTCGGGGTGTCAACCAACCGAGTTGAGAAGGAGGACCACCAACATGTCAGCGTGTCACACGACGGATTCGTCGTCGAAGAGGAACGGGGGCGTGCCGGCGGTCGAGGCGCAGGAGGCGAAGGCCCGGTTAGCCGATGCCGAGGGAGTGGCCGATCTCGCGCTCGGGTGCTTGCACTTCACGGACCGCAGTCGCGATGCGCTCGTACTCGTAGCGGTCGAGGAGGTGCTCCGTGTAGACGACCGACGGGTCGGCCGGCGCCCGCCGGGCTGGTTCACGAGCCGGCTTCACCGGCTCACAGCGGCGTCGTGCCACCAGACCTCCTCTCGATGGCAGCGGATCGGGTGGATGGTCAGGGAGGCCGTCCCGTTTTCGTTCCGGTTCGCGTTCCTGTTCGCGTCCCGGGACGATCCGGGACGCGGCCGGGACGCCCGGGACCGTCCCGCGCGAGGCCGGGACGCCCGCGGCCGCTGGCAGTCGGGACGCGGGAAGGTGCAGGTCAGGCGGCGGGACGGGACGACCGGGCACCATCCCGGGAACCATCCGGGACGGCACTCACGCGCGCGCTCACGTTTTGGCTCATCGACGCGAAGTTTCTTTGGTAGACGACCCCTATCGACTCACGTTCGCGCTCACGTTGTCGCCGTCCGCGTACCAGCGGACTCACGCGCGCGCTCACGTCTGCGCTCACGATGGCGGGTAGGGCGCGCACCGTCGTCTTCGTTGGCAGGGCTACCAGGCGCCTACCAGCGCGCGGGCGCCCTCGCTGGCGTGGCCGGCGACATGAGATCGCGCATGATGTCGAGCGTCGCCAGCTCCTGTTCGACCGGGTAGCCGCGCTCGAGCATCGCTGCGGCGAACGATCCGATCAGGGGGTCGCCGCTGAGCGCGCGCAGCCCCTTCGCGGCGATGCCTTCCGGTGGGAATTCCCAGCGCGCGGGGTGTGGCCACCGGCCGACGTCGACGACCGCGCCACCGTGGGCAGCAACAGGTGCAGCCATAGCGCCCAGGCGGTGCGCCTGGCCGCTGCGCCGCTGGCGCTTGCCGACGAAGTCGAGCTGGTCCTCCGCCACTCCCCGGGACCATACGCAGGGGGTGTGACATTTATGGCGGCGCGCTGGGCTGCGCCCGAGATCAACCTTGAACAGGACGGGGCCTTGTTCAAGGTTGTCGCCGAACCTTGAACAAGGGCAGCGCCCCCACCCACCGGACACGGACGACCGCCGGCCCGGGAGCCGAGGCTGCGGAAAAACGGCATCGACCACCGCGTGAAAGCGACATCACGCCGGCGCGGCAAGGGCGGTCTGCCGTGGCCGGTGCACCGACAGCCTGCCCGACTGGAAAGGCCCCGTCGTTGCCGCACAGCGCGATGATGAACAAAACAGAAAGTATGAACCGGAAACCCCTACATCCTGGTAAGAAACTTTCTGTTTAGGACACCTGTGCCTGTAGGGTGCAAGTCGTGGCAGCCGAGTTGACCCTCGATCTCCCGTGGTTCCAGGCCGCCGGTAATGACCTCGACGGGCTCCGCGTACGGCGCGGTCGATCAGACACACTCGCCTATGACGATGGCATCGTTCTCGATGTCGAGGTCATCGATCCGACCGACCATCCGTCGCCGGAGGCGCTGGTCGATGCGGCGAAGTCGGCGTCGGGCCCGGGGCGGGTCGTCCTGGTAGCGGGTGCCCTGCCGCTGGCGTGGCGTGGAGCGGTTCGCGAGGCAGGCGTGAGCTTCGTCGACGTCTCCGGTGTCGCCGAGATCCATTGGCCGCGGATCGACGTCAGCGAGAGACGCTTCGGCAAGCCGGTCCGCCGGAAGCGGGCTGCGCTCCCGTTCCAGAAGGGCCACGCCCTCGTCGTGCAGGAGCTGCTGATCGTCACCGCCGACGGCACTGCGCCGACCATCGGCGAGGTGGCGGAGAGCGCCGGCGTGAGTCTCCCCACGGCGTCGAAGGCGATTTCGCAGCTCGCCGAGCACGGGCTCGTTGCGAAGCAGCGAGACGGTACGCGCGTCTCGGTTGAGGTGATCGACCGCGCTGCGATTGCGGTCCGTCTCGCCGAGCGCACGTCATGGCCCGGCGAGGAGACGATCGCGGCGTATCTCTGGGGTCGCACGGTGTTCGATGTGGCCGCACGTATATCGGCCGCCGCTGACGAAGCTGAGACGGAACTCGCCGTGACCGGTCGTACCGGAGCGGCCCACTATGGGGTCCTGGGCACGTCATCGCCGAAGGAGGTCCGGTGTTGGGTCGACGCCGATGGCGCGCAGCTGGCCGATGTGGCTGAGCGGCTCGCGCTCGATCCGGCGCCGCGCGACGAGGCGAACGTGGTCCTGTCAGCGGACCGCTGGAGGGTCGGCGTCCATCGGCGACGGGAGTTGCAGTTCGATGAGTCGAACGCCTGGGTGGCGCACCCGTTGCGGGTGTGGTGCGACCTGCACGACGAAGAGCGCGGCTCGGAGTTTGCTGCGCAGATGTGGGGAGCGGTGAGCGATGGCTGACGATGCTTGCGCGCGCCGGCGCGTACGACGACCCGATGAGCCAGCGGCTTCTCGGCATCGCCGCCGACGTGCTGCGGTCGTTCGGCAGCGCATTCGGTGGAAGGCATCTTGCGATCGTCGGGGGTGCGGTACCGGGCCTGCTCGTCGCCGCACCGCCGCGCGGCATGGACGCCCACGTCGGAACCGCCGATCTCGATCTGCACCTGTCCCTCCACCTCCTCGATGGCGACCGCCGACTACTACCAAGCGATCATCGACGGGCTCCGTTCGCTCGGCCTCATCCAGACGACGAAGGCGGCCGAGAGCTGAAGTGGCGATGGGTCGGCCATCACCGGGACGTTCGTCTGCAGGTCGAGCTCTTGTGTCCCGTTCGCAGGCGCGCTGGCCGCCCGGAGCGACCGGCGGCCGAGACTCCGGCCGAGGCGAACATCGGTCCCCACGGCGAGATCACGGCGCTCGCGGTCGGCTTCGGTCACCTCGTTCCCGACGACACCGTCGTCGTCTCGCGGCGCGTCGAGTCTGCGGGCGGTGGCCTCACCTACGAGTTCCCGGTCGCCGGCTTGACGTCGTGGCTGTGCCTGAAGACCGACGCCATCATGCGGCGAGACAAGCCGAAGGACGCGTACGACGTCGTTTGGCTGCTTGCGGCACTCGGAGCCGAGCGGGCCTGCGAGATCGTCGCTGAGAGCCCGCTGCTCGTCGGCGCTTTCACCGACGACGTCCGCTCGCAGCTCCGCCTCCTCATCGACGACCAGGTGCGCCACGAGGCGCCATGCAACCGGGTGGGGATGAAAGGACCCCACCGTCGGGCTGTCGCAGCAGCCCGGCAGAAGCGGGGGGCAGCCTGGCCCCGGAGGCGCAGGGTCGGGCAGGAGCAGCCCCGACAACGCCGGGACGGGCTGGCACCGCCAGACGGTCCGGGTTCGGCAAGCGAGATGGAAAGGTGCAACGCAAGTGAACCAGTGCCAAAGCCCCTCAATCGATGGACCGGCCCCAACCTGGTGGACATGGGCCGGGTGGCAGTGCACGCCCCGGAGGTCCGGGGCGACTCCGACGCCGGTTATGGTCGCCGGCTGGGAGGCCACGAGGAAGGCCTGCGGCGTACTCGTGGCGATGCTGCAGGGGCAAAGCTGGGCACCTCACCCATCGACCGGTTGCGTGGTGAACGTGGGAACC
>JBOGIC010000480.1:0-2894 GCA_050744985.1 Acidimicrobiales bacterium | reverse complement strand
CTGTTGGACAGCCGGGCGCTCGACAATGTGGCCGTCGGCAACAACCGTCTGCCGCCGATCGAGATCAGCGAGCTGGGCGGACCGACCTTCGACCTCAACGACGGCAATCCGACCTGCGACAACAACGTGTGGCTGCGCAACCGTTACCGCACGGCCAACCCGGCCTGCACGACCGTCGGCGGCCAGCAGGTCTAGCGCCAGGGCCGCTCCGCGCAGCGGTCTCACCGTCCGACGGCGGGCGCTGCCTGGGACGCGCCGCGGTCACCAGTGACGCATTTAGGATCCGGTCGACGACACGGCGTGCCGCCGAGTCGAAGCGAGGAGAGATGGCGGGGCCTTCGCGATTTCATTGCATCCTGTCCTCTCAGAGGACCGATGTACTCGCGGGCGGTGGAGGCGGAGCGGTCGTGGGGGCGATCGTCGGGAGCGCCGGCTTCCCCGATCTCCTCATGGTGCTCGTCATGTTCATGGGGACGCCGGTCTACACCGCCGTCGCCCTGGTCTGGCAACGCGATGCCGTCCGGTTGGTGCACGGCGACGACCCGTGCCGTCCTGGTCGCCGCGCCATCGTCGCCGCGCTCGGCTTCCTCGTCGGCGTGGCGAAAGCGCTCGGGACCTTCGTGCTGATCCTGCTTCCAGTCCTTGTCATACTGGGCGTGCTCTGGCTGACCGGCCAACTGGACTTTCCCGACCGGTTCCCGATTCTCTGGGACGCCACCATCCCCCACCTCGCCGAGCTGGTCGCGATACCGATCTTCGCCGGCGTCTTCGCCCTGGTGGAGTGGCGGTTCAAGCCGATCGAGCGAGTCGCGGCGAGGACGCCGATCGGGGCAGTCGCGGGTGCGACGGGCGAGGCATCGTCGCTCGTCGCCCAATCGTTCGTTGTGGGCATATGGATTGCTCTGGCCGCGACGTTGCCCGTCGGCGTCGTCATCGGGGTGCTCGGATCGCCGGGTGGGCCGGTGGGTGCCGTGGCTGGCATGTGCCTCATCGGGGCGTGCGGGGTCGCTGTCGGAATCGCCACGGCGTGGTGGTGGCGCGGTTGACCATGACGAAGCCGCGGTAGCGGCGCCGTAGCGACGGTCCCACCGATACGCTCGGGTTCTCATGTGCGGCATCGTCGCCGTCGTCCGCCGTCCCAGCCGTCGCGAGCCGCCGGCGGGCGATGATCTGACGCGCTAGCTCGACGCGGCCGTGGATGCCGTCGGCTCGCTCGCCGCGCTGGACGAGGCCGCCACGCTCGTGATCGCCGTCGCCGATGCGCTTCGGGGCGTTCCGGGGGTGCGGGCGTTGGTGGGCAGCCCCGAGCTCGCGCACCTGCTGCGTCGCCGGCTCGACCGGCTCGATGCGGAACTGGGGCGGATCGAGGCCCGGCTCGACGCGGGCGAGGACGGGTTGGCGACGACGGAGGTGGAGGCCGTCAACGCCTCCCTGGTCCAGCTCAAGGACGGCCTGTGGGCGATCCGCCACGACCGCCTGAGCACCGCCCGGGCGGTGGCCGAGCTGGCCGGGGCGGGCGCGGGGCAGGCGGCCGTCGAGGCCTACACGTCGATCCAGATCGCGCTGTCGGCCGTCGACCGGCTCGAGGTGCGCGGCCGCGACTCGGCCGGCATCCACGTGCTGGTCGAGGGGCACGGGCTCGATCTCGACGCCCCCGACGTCGCCGCGATCCTCGGCGACCGCACCGCGGACCCGCTGTTCGCCTCGATGGCGGTGCGCGCCACCGGCGACAGGCTCGGGTTCGTGTACAAGGCCGCCGCCGAGATCGGCGAGCTGGGCGACAACACCCGCCGGCTGCGCGCCGCCATCATCGACGACGCTCTACTCCGCCGGGCCCTCGACGCCCCGTCGGCCCGGGCCATGGTGCTCGGCCACACCCGGTGGGCGAGCGTCGGCATCATCTCCGAGGCCAACGCCCACCCGCTCCACCAGGAAGAGGAGGGGCGCGAGCCCGGGCCGCACGTGGTGGGTGTCCTCAACGGCGATGTCGACAACTACCCGGCCCTGAAGCTCCGTGAAGGCATCAGCGTCCCTCTCGAGGTCACGACCGACGCCAAGGTCATTCCCGCCCTGCTCTCCCGCCGGCTCGCCGAGGGTGCCGCGCTGGTCGACGCCTTCCGCGCCACGGTCGAGATGCTCGAGGGCTCGGTGGCCATCGGGGCGGCGAGTGCGGACGCACCCCGGCGGCTGCTCCTCGCCCTCCGGGGCAGCGGCCAGGCGCTCTACGTGGGCCTGGCGGAGGACGCCTTCGTCGTGGCCAGCGAGCCGTACGGGCTGGTCGAGGAGACGCCGACCTACCTCCGAATGGACGGCGAGTCCGGGGCTGTCCCCGGTCAGATGGTCGTGCTCGATGCCGATGCGGCGGGCTCGATCGAGGGCATCACCCGCGTCGCCTACGACGGGACACCCCTCCCGGTCGAGGCGACCGAGGTGCGCACGGCCGAGATCACCACGCGCGACGTCGACCGGGCCGGGTTCCCGCACTACCTGCTCAAGGAGATCTCCCAAGCGCCGCAGTCGGTCCGCAAGACGTTGCGGGGCCGCCTCGTGCCGGGGCCCGGTGGCCGCGCCGTCGTCGTGCTCGGCGACGAGACCCTTCCGTCGACGGTCCGGGGCCGGCTGGCGGGCGGCGCCATCACGCGGGTCGCCGGCATCGGGCAGGGCACGGCGGCGGTGGCGGCGCAGAGCTTCGCCAACGTCCTCCGGCAGTTGTTGATCGGGACGGGCGTGACGGTCGAGGCCACGCCGGCGACGGAACTGTCCGGGTTCGGGATGACCGACGACATGAGCGACACGTTGGTCGTGGCCGTGAGCCAGTCGGGCACGACGACCGACACCAACCGCACCGTCGACCTCGTGCGCGCCCGGGGGGCGGCGGTGGTCGGGATCGTCAA
>JBOGIC010000479.1:0-2576 GCA_050744985.1 Acidimicrobiales bacterium | reverse complement strand
CGAGAAGGCGCTCGACGGTGCGTTGAGCCAAGCCGGGCGCGCCGGTCGGGCCGTGCATCAAGCGCACGAACGCCGCCCGCTCGCCGGTGATGAGGGTCGGGACGCCGAACACGGCGTGCTGGGCGATCGAGCGCTCATGTTCGCGTCGATAGGCCTCCCGGGGTTCACCACCGGCCACTTCCTCGAACACGGCGTCGTCGTCCACGTCGTTGCGGGCGAGGATCTGGCGCACGACGGCTTCGTCGCGAAGGTCCAGCCCCTCGTCGTGACGGGCCGCGAACAGCCCGGCGTGGACCGCGAGGAACCGTTCCGGAAATCGGTCCCGCACGACCACTCCGACCTGCATGGCCAAGAACGACACGCTGCTGCCCGGCTCGTCCCAGAGGGATGGCTGCCCATCGGAGCGTCTGGTCTGCTCTACCGAGAACGGCCAGAACTCGACGTCCCAGTTGGCGCCGGCGAGCAGCCCGGCCACCACGTGGTCGGAGAGATGGCGTGCGAAGCGACCCCGATAGTCCCACGTCACCGCGAACCGGCGCCGGCCGCTGCCGGTCGAACCGGTGTCCTCCACATCGCTACCTTCGCGCACGACCGCGGCGACGTTGTCGGCGCCGTCGCCTGCTGTGACAATGAAGCCCGGTCGCATCGAGGCGGCGGGAGGGGCCGGGTGGCTGCATTCGTCTTCAT
The DNA here is from genome assembly GCA_050744985.1 of Acidimicrobiales bacterium. Classification (GTDB taxonomy): domain Bacteria; phylum Actinomycetota; class Acidimicrobiia; order Acidimicrobiales; family AC-14; genus JBOGIC01. Next base: position 1,889 of record JBOGIC010000479.1, on the reverse strand, counting down.
CCACGGCGCCGGGGATGTCGGCTGGTACTGGCATCTGGTGGCGGCCGACTTGCGGGCACGAGGCCATGGCACCGCGGCTCGGGATCTCCCCTCTGACGACGACTCGGCCGGCCTGCCCGAGTACGCCGACACGGTGGCCGGGCTACTGGTCGGCTACGAGGTTACGGGGAGGAGGTGCGGGAGCGCTACGACGATGACATCGCCTTGTTCTACCAAGATGTGCCGCCGCAGTTGGCCGCCGAGGCGTTGATGCGGGCACGCGACCAGTCGGAGGCCCGGATACGGGAACCGTCGCCGCTGCTGGACTGGCCCGACGTGCCGCGCGGGTGCTGGCCTGCCGCGTTGACCGGCTGTTCCCTCCTGGTTTCCTTCGCCGCGTCGCCCCGGAGCGACCGGGCATCACCTCCGATGAGATCGACGGCGGGCACACCCCGGCGCTGAGGCGCCCGCACGAGCTGGCGGACCGCCTGGAGACATACGCCGCGGAGCAAGGACTGATTCCTGCCAGTCGCCGCCCGGGCGCCGGCTGACGGCGAGTGAGCCCCGACTACGCGCGGCGCCCAGGCCCCACCGGTTACGACGCCGAGCTGCGGCGTCACACAGAGGTCCTGCGCCGGGCCTGCGACATCCACCGCCGCGACCACGTCCTCGATATCGGATGCGGCACCGGGCACACGACCCGGCAGGCCGCGCGCACCGCCCGGGCGGGCAGTGCGCTCGGGGTCGACGTCTCCGAGGCCGCGATCGTGCGTGCCCGCGAGCTCGCCGGGGCGGAAGGGCTGCGCAACGTCGCCTTCGCGCGTGCCGACGCGCAGGTCCACTGCTTCGCGCAGGAGCGCTTCGACCTGGCGATCAGCCGGTTCGGCACGATGTTCTTCGACGACCCCACCGCCGCGTTTGCCAACATTGCGCGGGCGCTGCGCCCGGCCGGGCGGCTGGTGATGATGGTCTGGCAGGCCAGCAGCGCAACGAATGGGACGTCGCCATCCGCCGATCCCTCGGGACCGACCAAGCGCCAGCGGTCGTCCCTGAAGGGGAAGCCGATCCGTTCTCGCTCGCCGACCCACCGGCCGTGACGGAGATCCTGCAGACGGCCGGGTTCGCCGAGGTCGCGTTCACCGACGTCCGCGAGCCGGTCTACTACGGCCCGGACGTGGCCGCCGCCCTCGACTGGGTCCGCGGCTTCACGTGCACCAGCGACGTGCTCAACCGGCTGGACCCCGTCAACGCGGCGCGTGCGGTCGGACGCTTGCGCGATGCGCTCGCCGCGCACCTGAGCAGCGACGGTGTCTGGTTCAACTCCCGGGCCTGGATCGTGACCGGGCGTCGCCACCGCGCCTGAACGGTGCCACCAACTGCAACTGGCAGTCCCCTCGAGTCGGTCGCTGCGGGCGGTCAGCCGTCAGGGTGTCCGACCGAGACCATCGTCACCCCATGCCACCACGGCGTCGGCGCCAAGCCTTTTCCCACCGCCGCTCGAGGCGCGGTGCCAGGGGGCTCGGCCGCCGCATGGACGAGTCGTTCCATCCGGCTGGCTCGTGAGCCGGTCCCGGCCGGCCAACGGCGAGTGTCGGATCTCCAACGGTCGGGCCGGACCTCGCTCGGCGAAATGGCATAGAGCCCTCCTGGTTCGCGGTGGATCGTGTCGACGCGGTTTCTACCCACTGCGTGACGAGCGCTTGCAGGGCGCGAGCACTTTTCTCTTGGCGCGACGAGGGCGCGCGCCAGCGGGCGCGGTGCGAGTCCTGCCGGTATCTGTCGCCGGCTGCCCGGGTAGTGAAAGACCATGTCTGTCGCGACGGAGCAAGTGAGGGAATTCCTGTCGAACCTGCCGGCCGCCGCGTTTCCCCTGAGCAACGGCATGCTGGCCCATCTGGCCCACGCATCCG
>JBOGIC010000478.1:0-1902 GCA_050744985.1 Acidimicrobiales bacterium | reverse complement strand
GCACGGTAGCCTCGGCGGCCGATGCCGGTCCGCGACGAGGCGCGCGCGCAGGTCGCCGAACCCGCCGCGCGAGACCGCCGGCGGCTCCCGCGTCACGTCCTCATCGCCGTCGCCGCCCTTCTCGTCGCCGGCACGGGGCTGCGGGCCTGGGCGCTCGCGTCGGCCGCCGGCGCGTTCGACTCCGACTCCGCGGTCCCGGCGCTCATGGCGCGCCAGATCCTGCGCGGCGACCTGCCGGTGTTCTACTGGGGCCAGCCCTACGGTGGCAGCCTCGAGAGCCTGGTGTCGGCGGCCCTGTTCGCCGTGCTGCCGCCGTGGGTGTTCATCGTCAAGCTTGTTCCCATGCTGTTCTGCGCGGCGGCGGCGGCGCTGACGTGGCGCATCGGGCGCCGCCTCGTCGGCCCCGAGGCCGCCGCCCTCGCGGCGGCCGTGTTCTGGGTCGTGCCGTTCACCGTCTGGTACTCGACCAAGTCCGGCCCGTACTGGGCCTCCCTCGCCTGTGCGCTGCTGAGCGTGTTGCTGCTCCTCCGGCTGGCCGACGCGGAACGGCCGCCGTGGTGGGAGGCGGGCGCGCTCGGGCTCGCCCTGGGCCTGGCGTGGTGGTCGAACCTGTCGGTGCTGCTGATCGTGCCCGTCGCCGTCCTGTTCCTCGGAGGCCGGCTCGTCCGCCACTGGAAGCTGTCGTGGGCGGTCGCCGGCGGCTTCGTGGCCGGCGCGGCGCCCTGGATCGCGTACAACCTGCGACACGACTGGGCGTCGCTGAACATCGGCGCCGGCCAGCTCGAGTCCACCTACACCGGCCGGCTCCGGGGCTTCTTCACCACGGCGCTGCCGCTCGCGATGGGCCTGCGCCGGACGTTCACCCACGAGTGGCTGCTCGGCCCGATCGGGCCGCTGCTGTACCTGGCCGCCCTCGGAGGCTTCGTGGTGTTCGCCGTACGGGCCGCCCGCGGGTCGGACCGCCGCCTGTGGCTGCTCGGCGGCGTCGTCGCCGTCTACCCGTTCGTCTACGCCGCGTCGCCGTTCACCTGGTACGTCGCCCAGCCCCGCTACGTGCTGTACCTGTTGCCCTTCCTGGCCCTCCTCGCCGGCCGAGCGGCGGCGGGATCACCGGCGCGCGCCGCGGTCGGAGTCGTGCTCATCGTCGTGATCGCCGTCGTCGGCATCGCCCGGTTCCCGACCGACGAGCCCAAGGCGGCCGGCGCGGTCGTCCCGGTGGGCACGAGCGAGATCCACCACCTCCTCCGCGACCACGGGATAACCCATGCCTACAGCGACTACTGGATCGCCTACCGGCTGACGTTCGAGAGCCGCGAGCGCACGATCGTCGCCCCCATCGCGCTCTGGCGGTACCAGCCCTACCAGGACGAGGTGGCGGCCGCCCCTCGCCCCGCCTACATCTTCCTGTCCGACTCGCCCAGCCTCCCGCAGTTCCTGGCGGCGGCGACAACCCGGTCGGTGCCCGTCGACGTCTTCACCGAGGGCCGCTGGACCGTTGCCGTCCCCCACGCCAAGGTGCTGCCCGGCGACTGGCCCGAGGCATTCGGCTGCCCGGTACAGTGCGCGCCGTCCTGGTCGTCGTGGCCCTCCTGAAGGCGTTTACTCCGCGCCATTGGCCCGTGGAGGTACCACTTTCGCGAAGTAAACGCTTGGGGTCACATCTCGTCGCGGGTGAGCTCACCCTCGGCGGGCGGCGGCGCGTAGGCCGCCAGCGCCCCGAGTAAGTCGGCGACGCGGTCGACCCACAGCACGAGACGGCGGCTCGCCTCGGTCACGTAGCCTTCGGTCACGGCCCGGTCGAGCAGGTCGGCCAAGGGCCGCCAGTAGCCGGTGACGTCGAGCACGGCCACGGGCCGGCGGTGGATGCCCAGTTGCGCCCACGTCGTGACCTCGGCCAGCTCC
>JBOGIC010000477.1:0-5355 GCA_050744985.1 Acidimicrobiales bacterium | reverse complement strand
CAAGATGCGTTCGACCGTGACCCTCGCGGCGGTATGGTCGGAGCCCATGGCCCTTGCCGTCCGCCCCGTCCGGCCGCCGGTGGTGCGTCGCCAGGTTGTTCCGAGCTTGTCCACCGAAAGGGCCCTGTGGGACGCAGGCTGCGAGGTGGTCGTGGGTGTAGACGAGGTGGGCCGCGGCTCGTGGGCGGGGCCGATCTCGGTCGGCGCGGCCGTGCTGCCGCGGGACCGGCGCGTGCGCAAGGTCCGCGACTCCAAGATGCTCACCGAGCCCGAGCGCGAGCACATCTTCCCCCGCCTCGCCGAGTGGTGCGCGACATGGGCCGTGGGCCACGCCAGCCAGGAGGAGTGCGACGAGCTCGGCATGTCGGCGGCCCAGAAGCTGGCGGCGCGCCGGGCCATCGAAGGCCTGGGGGTCGTGCCCGACGCCGTCCTCGTGGACGGCAACTGGGACTTCGTCGGCGGCGCGCGCGTCAAGCGCATCGTGAAGGGCGACGCATCGTGCCTGTCGATTGCCACCGCCTCGGTGCTGGCGAAGGTCACGCGAGACCGGCTGATGCGGGCGGAGGCGGAGCATTTTCCCGGATACGACTTCGAGCTGAACAAGGGGTACCCGTGCCCGCGCCACAAGGCGGCGCTCGCCGCGTGGGGGCCGACGTCGATCCACCGGCGGGCGTGGATCTTCATGGATCATCTCCCGTGGGGCGGCGTGTCCCGGTTCGTCCGCGACGGCATCCAGGAGGCACTCTGGTGAACAGGCTGACATTCGCCCTCCTCGCTCTCCTCCTCCTCACCGTCGGCGCCGCCGCCTGCGGCAGTGCCGACAACGGCGGCGTCATCGACCGGCCCAGCACCACGCTGTCAGCACCCGGCCGATACTGACTAGCCTCGGCGGGCATGTCCCGTCGCGACTCCCTGATCCTGCGCATCACCGCCGTGTGGACCTTTTTCGTGTGGGGCGTGTTCGTCCGCAACGTGATCGGCGACGACGAGCACAGCACCGGCTTCAAGGTCGTCCACCTCACGATCGCGGTGGTGTCGGTGGGGCTCGCGGTCTCCATCTGGCGGGTGTCCACGAAGATCGCGCGGCGTGCCCGCGAGCGCGACGAGGTGGGCACGCGCTCCTAGTTCCGGGGAGCGGCCATGCCTGACATCCGCTACGTCTGCCTGTCCGACCTCCACTTCGGAGCCGAGAGCAGCATCCTCACGTGCCTCGACCGGGCGCGCCTCGAGCCCGACCCCCACCAGACGAGCACGGTCATGCACGCGCTGGTGGACGGTCTGGCCGGGCTGATCGGCGCCAACGAGGGGACGCAGAAGCCGCGCCTGATCCTCTGCGGCGACATCCTCGAACTGGCGCTCGCCACCGACAACATCGCCGCCATGGTGTTCGAGCGGTTCATCGAGCTGGTGTTCACCAAGGAAGGCCGGCTGTTCGACGACACGGTCTACTTCGTGCCCGGCAACCACGACCACCACCTGTGGGAAGCGGCGCGGGAGCGCCAGTACGCCGACTACGTGCGCCGCCGTCCCCTCGACGAGGACCTCGAGATCCCGTGGCACACCTCCCGGATGATGACCGAGGACGACCAGCACCCCGTCGAGGCCGAGCTGCTCACCGCCCTCGTGCAGCGCCGCCCGCATCTCCAGGGCGTGACCGTCCGGGCCGTCTACCCGAACCTGGCGCTGCGCACCGAGGACAACTCACGGGGCCTGGTGATCCACCACGGCCACTTCGTCGAGAGCATGTACCGCCTCATGTCCCGGTTGAAGGACCTCGCATTCCCGGGCCGCCCCACCCCGCAGCAGGTCTGGGAGTGGGAGTCGGAGAACTTCGCCTGGATCGACTTCTTCTGGTCGACGCTCGGCCGCTCGGGGGAGGTGGGCGAGGACGTGGGCCTCATCTACGCCTCGATGAACAGCGAGAGGAAGATGGAGGAGCTGGCCCACAACCTGGCCATGGGGATCGCCGAGAAGCGCAACCGCCCGCAGCCCTTGCAGTGGCTCGAAGGCAAGGGCCTGGACCTCGTGCTCAAGCAGGTCGTCAAGCGGGTCGGCAACCTCGAGCGCAGCTCGCCCAGCGCCCCCAGCGCCAAGGTGCTCCATGGTCTGCGGTCGTACATCGGCGGCCCGGTGCTCAACCAGCTCCATGCCGAGTACGACGGCAAGGAGCTGCCCGACAGGTTGACGTTCGTCTTCGGCCACACCCACAAGCCGTTCCAGCTGGCGCTCGACCAGCCCGGGTTCCGCCGTCCCGTCGAGGTCTACAACACCGGCGGGTGGGTCGTGGACAGCCCGAAGACCCTGCCCCTGCAAGGCGGCGCCGCCATCCTCGTCGACGAGGGTCTCAACGCCGTATCGCTGCGCCTCTACAACCAGTCCGACGATCCCTCGAACTACCGCGTGCAGCTGGCGACCTTGGGCAACGCGGGGACCAATCCGTTGTTCGCCCGGCTCAACGAGCGCATCGACCCCGAACGCGATCCGTGGAGCCGCCTGTCGCAGGAGGCGGCCAAGCTCGTCGCCGAACGGCACGAAGAGCTGGCCACGTTCCTGGGCGAAGGCACCTCACCGCCGCACTAGGGCGAACGCCATCCCGCGGCCCTGGCCGGCGCGGAAAGCGAGGTGTACCCACAGGCGGGCGAGGTCCTCGAGCAGCTCGGCGGCGTCGAGCCCGCCCGCGTCCACCGACTCGAACCCCAGGTCACGGGCCAGGCCGAGGACGGTCTGCTTGGCCGCCGGGTCGTCGCCGGCGACGAGCCCCAGCGCGGCCCGCCCGTCGACGAGGGGTTCGGCCATCGTCTCCCATCCCATCGTGTTGAACGCCTTGACGACATGGGCGCCGGTCGCGGTCGCCGCGATCAGGGCGGCGCCCGACGCGTGGCCACCCTCGAGCGCCGCGCCCATGGGGTTGGTGGCGTCGACGACGACCTTGCCGTCGAGGCGGCCCCCTGCTACCACCGCCTCGACCGCCGCACCGAAGGGCACGGCCAGCACGATTACCTCGCCCTGCCCGGCGGCGCCGGCGATGGTGTCGGCGGTGCCGACCCCGCAATCCACGGATGCCGGATGCCGCGAGCCGTAGACCACGCTGTGGCCCGCTCGCGCCCACCCCTTCCCCAGCGCCGTGCCCACGTTGCCCGTGCCGATGATCGCAATGCGCATGGGTCGAACGCTACGGGCTCGCGCCGACCGAGACGTCCAGCGCCAGCGTGAGGCAGCGGCACGCGCCGCCGGCCTTCTGGAACTCGCCCACCGGCACCTCGACGGGGTCGAAGCCCCACGCCTCGAGGGCGCGGCCGACGCGGGGCGGGCACGACGGCATGACGACCGTCGTCCCGACGACGACCGAGTTCGCGCAGAAGGCGGCCATCTCCTCCGGCTCGAGCGTCAGCGGCTCCGGGACAACCGCCTCGACGACCCGGCGGCCGTAGGTGTCGAGGGCGTCGGGCGCGACGAGGGCGCGGCGGTCGTCGAGCGGGCAGACGGTCAGATCCAGATGGTAGAAGCGTGGGTCCGCCAGCTCGACCGGACGGACGGGCACGGCCAACAGGCGCGAGAGCGCGAGGTGGGCGGCCGCGTCGGACCGCTGCCGGTAGCCGGACAGGAACAGGCCGTCGAAGGCCACCGCGTCGCCGGCCCCCTCGTGCTTCATGTCGCCCGGCAGGTCGCGCACGGCGTAGCCGTGGCCCTCGAACCACTCCACGTAGTGCGGCACCTCGGCCTGGCGCTCGGGGTGGCGGAAGCGGCTCGGTACGAAGCAGTCGCGGTTGACGACGCCGGCGTTGGCCGTGAACACGAGGTCGGGCAACCCCGGCGCGGGCGTCAACACCTCCACCTCGGCGCCCGCCTCCCGCAGCACCGTCACCAGCCCGTCCCACTGGGCGCGGGCCGCGTCGGGATCCACCGCCACTTCGGCGTGCATCCACGGGTTGATCTCGTAGAGGACCCCGAAGTGCTCGGGCGGGCACATGAGGAACCGGCGTCCCCAGCGCAGCGTCAAGCGAGATGCTCCGCCAGCGTGTGGAGGAACAGCCCGACGTCGGTGACGATGCCGAGGGCCTGATGGCTGCCGCGGTCGGCGAGCTTCGTCACGACCGCCTGGTTGATGTCGACGCAATACGTCTCGACGCCCGCCGGGAGCAGGTTGCCGGTCGCGATGGCGTGCAGCGTCGAGGCGAGCATCAGGGCGACGCCGACGCCGGGGAGCAGGGCGCGCATGGCGTCGGCCGCCTCGACGACGTTGGTGAGGACGTCCGGCAGCGGCCCGTCGTCTCGCACCGATCCACCCAGCACGAACGGCACGTCGTGCGTGACGCACTCGTACATCACGCCCGAGGAGACGTAGCCGCTCTTCACCGCGTTGGCGATCGAGCCGCGCCGGCGGACCTCGTTGATCACGCGCAGGTGGTTGCTGTGGCCGCCCTCGACGGCCGACCCGTCGGTGGAGATGGCCACGCCGAGCGAGGTGCCCAGGACGTTCGACTCGATGTCGTGGGCGGCGAAGCCGTTGCCGGCGAACAGCACGTGCACCCATCCGGAGCGGATGAGCCGGGCCAGGGCGGGCGCCGCGCCCGTGTGCACGACAGCCGGTCCGCACACGGCCAGCACCTTGCCGCCGGCGGCGCGCGCCTGGCGCAGCCGGCCGGCCACCTCGGCGACGAGCAGTTCCTTGGGCTTCTCCGAGGAGACCTCCGAGGTCATGAACTCGAACGGGTTGCTGCCGCGTGGGCGATCGAGCGGCCGCACCCGGACGCCGGCGCCGCCGACGACGACCGCGTCGCCCGCCTTGACCCGGTGCATCGGCTCGGTGCGGACGCGGCCGTCGGGGAGGACGACGATGCCGCAGTCCATCTCGGGGTTCTCGACGGCGACCCACCGGCCGTGGAGCCGCACCTCGGTCGGCAGGTTGGTCGTCGAGTAGAAGCCCTCGGGGAGGACGCCGTCGACGTCGGCGAAGGCCAGCGCCGCGTCGTGCTGGGCGACGCGGTTGGCGCCGTGCACCTGGAGCTCGGCGAGCAGCTTGCCCAGCGCCTCCTCGTCGGGCGCCTGCACCTCGATGCGGGCGAGGCTCGGGTCGACGCTCGTGCGCCCGATCTCGACGTCGACGATGCGGTAGTCGGCGCCCGAGTCGACGATCACGTCGAGCACCTTGGCCAGGATCAGCGAGTCGATGATGTGGCCCTCGACCTCGATCAGCTCGGCGGCCATCTCAGTCGACCGCCGGATCGGGTTCGGGCGTGTCCTGCGGCGCCTCGACGGCGGCTTCGGGAGCGGGCTCGTCCACCGCCGGCTCACCGGCGGCCGGCGGTTCATTGGGCTCGTCGTCGTCGATGGCCGAGAGCGGCACCTCGTCGA
>JBOGIC010000476.1:0-4475 GCA_050744985.1 Acidimicrobiales bacterium | reverse complement strand
GCCACCCCCCGAACGACTGGCAGCCACGGACCGCGGCTGGGGGAGCCGGGACGTGCGGGATGTAGCTGACTCCTCCCCGGACCACGAAATGCGCAGGCTGGAAGGCTCTTCGGGTCGCGCCATTGGTGATCGTTCGCACGATGAACGGCGGAACGAGTAAGGCGCGAGCTTCAGACTTGGCGGACGGTGGCCGAGACGTCTCCAGGACCAGGCGGAGGAGCGTACGGTGAGGCGCAGGTGGATGATCCTCGTGGAGGCGGCGAAGAGCGCGGTCGCGCGCGCCATCGACGAGAACGAGGTGGAACGACTTCTCCGTGCCGTCGATCCCCGCCCGGGCGCGGCGGCGCTGCACTGTGCTGACCGCTACGCGCTTCAGGTGGAAGCCGAGGGGTCGACGGCCGACGACGCCCTGCGGAGCGCGCTCAGTCGTTGGGCGGCGGCGGTCTGCCGACTCCGCCTTCCGGCCTGGGAGCTCGTTCGCGCCGAGGTCCTGACTCCGGAGGAGTTCGAGCGCGATCTCCAGCAGATCGACGGGCAGGGGCCGGCAGTCACGGCGAGCCCGGCGAACCGGACGGAGCCAGGGACCGATGACATCGGCGACGAGCTGCTCCGGCGCGTCTTCTGCGACCCCCTCACGGGCGCCCTCAGCGAGGAGGCCCTGACCCACCGATTGGAGCATGCTCTGCTCGCGCCCACCCCTCTCGGGCGCGCCGCGGTCCTGCGCATCGACCTCGACGCGTTCCGGCGCGTCAACGATCGCTTCGGCGAGGCTGTCGGCGACGCGGTGCTGATGGAGGTGGCACGGCGCTTGACCGCTCTCCTGCGTCCGGGCGACGCCGTGGCTCGCTTGGCGGCGGACCGGTTCGCGATCGTCCTGGAGAACGCCACCACGTTCATGGCCACCGCGGTGGCCGACCGGATCCTCGACGCGTTGGCCCGGCCGATTGCTCTGGATGGGCATCCGCTGCTCCTCACGGCCCGCGCCGGCATCGCGCTCAGCGAACCCCTCGAGACCGCGGACGACCTCCTCCACCACGCGGGCGCCGCGCTCATGGAGGCCAAGCAGTCCGGACAGCGGCTGTGGCTACGCCATCGGCCGGAGGCGAGCGAGCTCGGCCCCGCGGACCGCGACGAGCCTGCTCGACGGCTGGACGACCGGCTCGCCCATCTCCTGCTGATGCAGGAGGCGGCCGTGGCGTCCAACGAGGCCGACACGCTCAACCAGGCCGCGCAGATCGTGATGCGCCAGGTCTGCACGCACATCGACTGTGCGGTCGGCCATCTCTGGCTCTCGCCGTCGGCCCCCACCCCTGCGCACTGGTCGGCCCATCAGTGGCACCTGGCGCATGCCGGCGACTACGAGGCCTTCCGGCAGGCCAGCGAGGCGCAGCCGATCGAGGCCGGGGTCGGCCTGCAGGGACGCGTCATCGCCACCGGCAAGCCGGTGTGTATGACCGACTTGGGCAACGACCTCGGCGTCCTTCGCCGGGAGGCAGCCGAATCAGCAGGGCTTCGGTCGGCCTTCGCCTTTCCGTTGCTGGCCGGGCGCGAGATCGTCGCGGTGTTCGAGTTCTTCACCCGCCAGCACCTAGAGGCGACGAGCGGCTTTGTGGACGTGCTGTCGGGCATTGGAACCCAGCTGGGTCGGGTTGTCGAGCGCCAGCGGGCCGCCGCCGCCGTGCGGCGCTCCGAGGAGCGGCTCCGCGAGTCCGCGGCCCGCCTACGGGAGGCCCAGTCCTTGGCGCGTTTCGGCAGCTGGTACTTCGATCTCCGCACGGGCGACGGTCACATGTCCGACGAGCTGCGCGCCCTCTACGGATTCGACGCCGAGGGCGGATCTCCCGACCTGGAGGAGGCGTTGTCGATCGTGCACCCGGCGGACCGTGAGCGCACCCGGGCCGCGCTGGCGAGGCTCGTGGAGACGGGCGAGCGCGTGTCCGAAGAGTTCCGCATCGTCCATCCCGAGCACGGAGTGCGGTGGCATCGGTCGGAGGGCTCCGGCGTCACGGACGACCATGGAGTCGTCATGGCGATCCACGGCACGAGCCAGGACATAACCGAGCGAAGGCTGGTTGAGGACGCGTTGCGCGATCGCGAGCGGCAGCTGGCCGAGGCGCAGCGGGCGGCACGCGTCGGCTCGTGGGAGCGCGATCTCATCACCGAGCGCGTGACTTGGTCCGAGGAATTCGCCCATTTGTTGGGGTGGGAGCCCGGCTCGGACGAGAGCTTCGAGGCGTTCCTGGCCAGTCTCGAGGCCCACGATGGCGAGCGGATGGTCGGTCTCGCCGACCGCCTGCGCACGACCGGTGAGCCTTTCACGATCGACTTCCGGGCCACAGTGGGGGGCGCCCAGCGATGGTTCCGCGGCGGCGCCAGCCTGCTCCGCGACGAGGATGGACGGCCCGTGAAGATGCTAGGCACGATGCAGGACATCACCGAGCAGAAGCTCGGGGAGGAGGCGCTGCTCGCCACGCAGGAGCAGTACCGGCGCATCGTCGAACTGGCGCACGATGGCATCGTGACTCTGGATGCGAACGACATCGTGACGTTCGCCAACCCGCGTTTCGCGCAGATCCTGGGCTACTCGCCCGACGAGATGCTGGGCATGCCCGCTGGCATATTCGCCGACGAGCCGACGACCGAATCGAGGGAGGCGTACCGCCGGCGCCGGCGGGCCGGGGTGAGCGAGCACTACGAGACCCGGCTGCGCACCCGGACCGGTGCCATCGTCCACGCGCGGGTATCGGCCACGCCGTTCTTCGACGGAGACCAGCGGTATACGGGCATGCTTGCGGTGATGAGCGACATCACGGCGCTCCGCCGCGCCGAGGAGGAGGTGCAGCGCGCCAGCCTGACCCTGGACTCGATCCCGGCCGACGACTTGGCGCACGACCGCCCCGATCCGTCCTGAGGCCAGATCACGATCCGCCTGCGCGTGGCGGGCTCCGCCTTCTTCCATGCCCGGCCGCTGGCAGTGCGGTCAGCCGCCAAACCAGGCCGACCTAGGGCAACAGGTTCCGGATGGGGGTGGCCCAGGCGGTGGCATCCTCGTCGGCCGCAACGGCGGCGTCCGCCCCCAGGGGCGTGTCGGCGCCGTGTGTGACGGCCACCACGGGCAGCAACCGGGAGCACGCCGAGCGAAGCCGCATGACGAACTCCTTGCCGTGCTGCTCGGAGGCGTCGACGAGGATCAGCGTCGGCACGAGCGAGCCGCACACATCCGGTTCGATCTCCCCGAACTTCTTGGTGATGAAGTTGCAGTCGTCGAGGGACGTCTCGAGACGGCTCATTTGGTTGGCGTCGATGCCGACCGTGAGGATCAGCGAACTGGCGAGGCCCGAGAGCCGCCGGGCGCCGCGCAGTTCGCTCGAGTAATCGCGGTCGGTCACGCCCTCGTAGTACTCGCCCTGCTGGAGGAAGCTGTCCTCGTTGACGGCGTCGGAGAGGGCGGCCTCGGCGGCGGGCAGGTCGGTGCCCCAGACCTCCCACGAGACGTAGCCGAGGCTGGCCCGGTTCATCGTGAGGACGGTGATGCCGGGGAGGTCGGTGGCGACGTGCTTGAGGCCCCGCGCCACCAGGGCGGCGCGGATGTCGTCCATCACCGTGGTCTCCCGGCGCGGCTCCTCACCCCGGACGATGTAGGTGTCGGGCCGCACCCGCAGGCAGACGTGCCACCAGCCGTCGAGGATCAACACGCCGTCCTCGATGTGCAGCGACTCTCCGAAGGCCCGCTCCGCCCCCTTGTTCACAAAGGCGTCTATGGCCTCCTGGTCTCCCATGGCCCGAGGCTATCGCCCGACGAAAAGCTCCATGACGACGTGGGGGCCGATGCCGGGGATGTCGAACCGCTCGCTGACGATCTCGAAGCCGGCCCGCTGGTAGAAGCCGATGGCCGGCGCGCGTGCGTTGCACCACACCATCCCCCCGCCCAGCGACGCGACGTGGCGGAGGGCGCCAGCCAGGACGGCGGCGCCGGCGCCGGTGCCGCGGGCATGCGGGGCAGTGGCCATGCCGCGGATGCGATAGGCGGGCGGGGGTTCGCCGGGACGCGGCTCGGTGTACAGCGAGGCGATCCCGATGCACTCGCCGTTCGCGTACGCGCCGAAGTGCCACGTGCTGGGATCGTCGTCGCCGGGGTAGACCGACGCGTCGGGGGACTGTCCCGGGCGTAGGACCTCCTGGCGCAACGGCCACGTCCCCGACGAGGGGATCGTGCGAACCGTGAGCCTGTGACCAGGATCACGTAACGTGAGGGGACTCTAGGCTAGAGGCCAGAGAGGAGTCGGTGTTGCCGCTGTCACCTGACGACATCGAACACAAGCGGTTCGCGGTAGGGCTCCGCGGTTACGACAAGAGCGAGGTTGACGACTTCCTCGACGACGTCGCGGCCGAGGTCCGGCAGCTGACCCATCGGGTCGCGTCGCTCCAGTTGGCCGTCGACGCCGACCACCGAGCCGCGGCCACCGGTGGGTGGG